>JAJTCL010000407.1 GCA_021323255.1 Propionibacteriaceae bacterium
ATCGGCGATGACCGCCATGATTTCATCGGGCCTTGCCGCGATATCGATGCTGGCGCTGGTCTGATCCGCCACGAGCCATAGCGTACGCGTGGGGGGTTTGATGGCTCGCTCCGCTGCCTGGGCTCTTCTCCTGCTCGCCAGATTAAAGCTCAAGGGCTTCGCGCAGCCTCACTCGTGCCGAGTCCATGCTGAAATGCGCGCTGACGTAGTGCCGCCCGCGGGAACCCATCTGCTGCGCGAGCGAAGGATTCTCCAGCAGCAAGCTGAGCCGCTCAGCCAACAGCCGATGATCACCTGACGGAATCAGGAACCCTGTGTCGGCGTCCCGGACAGTCTCGGGCGCGCCGCCGGAGTGGCCGACAATGACGGGCAGTCCGCAAGCCGCCGCCTCGAGTGCGGCCAAGCCAAGCCCTTCCGGGTTGAGACCGGCCCAACGGGTGCGGACTGGCAACGCAAACACACCGGCCTGTTGCAGCTGTGCGATCACGCCGGTGCGCGGCAAGGCTCCGATGATCCGGGTGCTCTTCGACAGCTCCAGCTCCTGGACGGTTCGCTCCAGCAGGCCCCGCTGTGGTCCGTCGCCGACGATGGTCAGCTCAGGCGCCAGGTGGCTCCGGGCGGCCCGATCGATCACTATCCGCCAGGCACGGAGCAGTGTGTACAGGCCTTTTTGGGGAATCAGCCGCGCCACCGCTATGCACCGAGCCGCGCTGCGTTGGGCGGCTGCCTGGGGTGGTCGGAAACGTTCGGTGTCGACGGGCGGGGCCAGCCGTAACAATCGCCGGCGAGCGCTGGGAGTCAGCGCGCTGGCGATGCGGCGTTCGGTATAGCTGGAGATGGTGGTGAGGTGATCGCAGCTGTCGCCGATCCGGCGGAGCAGCTGGCGCACCGCAGGCAGACGGGCCCACCAAGTCTCGTGACCGTGAGTGAGGCCGACGATCCGACGGGCGCCGGCCCGCCTCAATACTGGGCCTAGCAGGCCAAGGGGAGCCGCAGCACCGAAGATCACCCGGGTCGCTCCAGTAGCACGGAGCAGACTCGCGGCACGGGTTGCAACGCGTGGCGTCGGCAACAGCATCGGTCCGTCGCGGATGACCGGAAAAGGACGCTCACGGTCGGAGGCCGCAGCACCCGGGACGCCTGAGGTGTACACGACGACGTCGTAGTCCAGCAGGTCACAGATGTCGCTGACGAAGGACTCGATGCCGCCGACCCACGGTGGGAAATCATTAGTGATGATCAACGTCGACGGCATGGTCACCGCCGGGCGCTGATTGAGTGGCGCTCGCGCATCGCTCGCGAACCCGTCCCTCTTCGCAGCCGCCAGCCCCAGTCCCACGCCAAAGGGACTCCCCTGCCGGGCCCGCTCATCGATCCTCCATTCATCGCGGCGCGACTACCGACGCTCGCGCCAGCCGTACCAGGTACGCCCGCCATCTGATGATCAGTTCCGCCTCACTGATGTTGAGCGCTGACTGGCTGGCCTCGTCCAGGGAGTGCCCATCGTCGAGCTCGGCGTAGAAGCGGCCGAGCTGGATCTCGGAGTACCGGTCGGCAATGTAGCGACAAACAAGCCAGGCCTCGGCGTAGGCCATTCGGAGATCACGCTCGCCGATCTGGAATTCCTGGTCGGAAGGAAATGAACGCGGCGCGCCCTGGGCACGCACCCGGGTCAGTACGTCGTCGGTCGCCTCGCTTGGCTGGCCCGCATGGGCTTTGGTCGAGACCCACTCGGCAAGGCCCTCCTCGGCCCAGACCGGCGCAGGCGAATCGGGCGAGCTGGTCGCGACGTGCACCATCTCGTGCTCCAGCACTGCTTGCAGGGCGCTCGAGCTGAGTTGTGCAGCCTTGGGATTGACGACGATGCGGGTCGCGCCGTCTGCGGTTCCCGCGCGACGGGTGACTGCTGCTATTGAGTCATAGCTTCCGGGCCGCTCACCAAGGACGGATTCAAAGTCGCGCGGCGTGGCTGGCACTTCCATCACTATGTGACCGCTCCAGGAGAGCCGCAGACCGTCGGGGAGATTGTCTCGCACGTTGTCGAGCGCAGCTGCGGCGTGATTCGCCCAACGCTCCAGTGGCTGGCCGGAACCCGCGATCACAGTGACCCCTTCGTGCTCACCGGCGGTGAGCCGACCCAGCCACCAGCTCGGCTTCGGCTCGACGCTGCGGTTGGGTGGTTCGTCGACAGTGCCACCCAGCCTGAGCTCTCCGCCATCAGAGAGGAACGTCAGCCAGATCTGGTGCTCCACATCGGCGTCATCACCTGCGAGGCGCCAAGTGACGACGGCCCGCTGCGCCCACGCACCGGAACCCAGTAGCTGGGTACGTGCCGTGGCCAGCCCGAACTGGGTCGGCTCCACATGCATCTGGAGCCTGGTCAGCGGCAGAGTGCTCAGGTTGTCATACAGCAACCGGGCCCGGTTGGGGAACGAAGGATCTCGATCACTGATCAGGCGTTCAAAGCCCGCACGGTCGCGAGTGCGAGCCGATTTGACGAGCGCATCGACGGTCGCTCTGACCTGGCCCAGCCGCAAGCCCTGAGGCGTCACCGCTGTTGTCGAAGCCGGTGCCGGCGACGGAGCGACGGCAGGGGCTGAGCAGCCGAGCAGAAACAGTGGCAGCGTGGCAACCGCCAAGCGTCGTACCAGCTGACGTCGGTGGCCGGCCCCTGACACAAGGGCAGCGTATGCGCGACCTCAGTGCCACAACTTCGAAGTCGGACGCAACGCGCTATCCGAGCCGACGCGCTCCGGCCCACGGCATGTAAGAGATTTTGGTGTACTCGACAGACTTACCCGGCCGGGGAGCGTGGATGACTTGCCCGTTGCCGGCGTAGAGGCCGACATGATGGATGTCGCTGTAAAAGAACACCAGATCGCCTAGCTGGAGATCAGACTTGGCCACGGAGCGACCGCGGCTG
>JAJTCL010000408.1 GCA_021323255.1 Propionibacteriaceae bacterium
GTCACCTTCAGCTTCGGGTCAAGCGCGACGCTGGCCACCCAGATCGTGCAAGGCGCCCCGGCGGACGTGTTCGCGGCCGCCAGTCCGGCGACCATGAAGACCGTGACCGCGGCCGGTGCAGCGGGCCCACCAACAGACTTCGTTTCCAACACGCTCAGAATCGTCGTACCGAAGGGAAATCCGCACACGATCAGCGGGCTGAAGGACTTTGCCGAGGAGAGCAAGAGGATTGCTCTTTGCGCACCTCAGGTTCCCTGTGGCGCCGCGTCGATCAAAGTGTTCGCCGCCGCGAAGATCGTCCCTAAGCCGGACACCTTGGAGCAAGACGTGAAGGCGGCCCTGCGGAAAGTCGCAGCTGACGAGGTCGATGTGGCCCTGGTTTACACCACCGATGTCATCGCCGCAGCCGATCAGGTTGATGGCATTGAGTTCCCCGAGGCCCAGCAGGCCATCAGTACCTATCCGATCGCTACATTGAAGGAATCGAAGAACCCGGCGTTGGCCAAGGCCTTCGTTGACTACGTCCTCTCGGCGGAAGGCCAGGCGGTGCTGGCCGAGGCAGGCTTTGCGAAGCACTGAGCTTGAGCAGTCCTGGCAGAGCCGCGTGCCTGTGCTACTCGCGGCGCCGGCTGCCGTGGCGGTGCTGTTCTTGGTACTGCCCCTTGTCGGGCTCGTGATGCGTGCTCCCTGGGAGGACGCCGAAGCCGTTTTGAGGAGCGAAGCTGCGCTGCAGGCCCTCCAGCTGTCCGTGATCACCGCGACCGCCTCGACGACCATCGTGGTACTCATTGGCGTTCCGCTGGCGTGGGTGCTGGCCTTGCCGGGCCTGCGGGGAGCCTCGGTGCTGCGGGCCGTGATCACGATTCCGTTGGTGCTGCCGCCCGTCGTTGGGGGGGTCGCCCTGTTTACCGTATTGGGTCGCTCAGGACTGCTCGGTCGCCCGCTCTACCAGCTCACAGGTTTTGCTTTTCCCTTTACGCCGTACGCCGTGATCCTGGCCCAGATTTTCGTTGCACTGCCCTTTCTGGTGCTGTCGGTAGAAGGTGCCCTGCGCGCAGCCGATCGCCGCTACGAAGAGGCCGCCTCGACTCTCGGGGCAAGGCCGGTGACGGTTTTTCGCCGCATCACATTGCCGCTCATAGCACCCGGCATCGCAGCCGGCGCCGTCCTCGCCTGGGCCAGGGCTCTCGGAGAGTTCGGCGCGACGATCACCTTCGCGGGCAACTTCCCCGGCACAACGCGCACCATGCCGCTCGAGGTCTATCTCGCGCTGGAAACCGATCCTGGATCGGCGCTGTTGCTCTCAGTGTTGCTGCTTGGGGTTTCGGTCGCGGTACTGGTTCTGCTTCGCCAGCGCTGGGTGAGTCAGTGGTAGCCGAATTGTCGGCCGATCTCGGGGTCCGCCGTGGCGGCTTCATCCTCGAACTCCGACTGCACATCGGAGCCGGGGAAGTGGTCGCACTTCTCGGCCCGAACGGCTCCGGCAAGTCCACTGCCCTGCGCGCATTGGCGGGGCTGCTCCGAATTACGTCCGGGCAGATCACCGTCGCCGGGCGGGTGGTGGCCGATTCGACATCAGGCGTCCATCGAGCGCCGCACGAACGGCGTATCGGGGTCGTGTTTCAGGACTATTTGCTGTTTCCGCACCTCAGCGTGCTCGACAATGTCGCATTTGGGCCGCTGGTACGTGGGGTGGACAGGCCGGAGGCGCGGCGCCGAGCCGCGGAGTGGCTCGCTCGCGTCGGCATCGCTGACCTGGAGAGAGCAAAGCCTCGGCTCGTCTCGGGAGGGCAGGCCCAGCGAGTGGCGCTGGCCCGGGCCCTCGCGACCGACCCGCAGCTGCTGCTGCTGGATGAGCCGCTGGCCGCACTGGATGCCAAGACGCATTTGTTGGTGCGCACCGAGCTGCGCCGACACCTGGGCGATTTTGCTGGCGCGACACTCCTTGTGACGCATGACCCGATTGACGCCGCTGTACTCGCCGACCGGCTCGTGGTGATTGAGCACGGCCGGGTGGTTCAGCAGGGCCCGCCCCAGGAGGTGGCGCGCCGCCCGCGTACCGACTACGTCGCCAGGCTGGTGGGTCTGAACCTGCTGGCTGGACGCGGAGTGGGTCATCGGGTGGTGCTGCCCACTGGAGGATCGGTCGAGCTGGCCGAGTCAGCCTTCGACGAAGTCCATGTTGCTTTCCGCCCCGCTGCCGTGTCGCTCTTCGTTCACCGTCCTGACGGATCGCCCCGCAACCTCTGGGCGGGTCGCATTGCCGCGCTTGAGCCGCACGGTGAAGGCGTTCGAGCCGAGATCGCTGGGGCTCCAGACCGCCAGTCGAGCATCCTTGCTGAGATCACGCCGTCCGCTGTCGCCGAGCTGGAGTTGGTGCCCGGCCGCGAGGTGTGGGCAGCCGTGAAGGCTTCAGACATCGAGGTCTACGCGGCCCGATTTTGAGCTGCTCGCGCGGCAAGGGGACGCTCGCAGCTAGGCCGCCTAGCCATACTGAGTTCATGGGGCTGCGCGAACTCTTCTTGCCGATGCTCGGCAACTGGACAGGTGTCGAGCAGTTCGCCGCTTCACCCTTGGGCCCAGCGGTCACGGCGCGAGCGATGATCGTCTTCAAGCTCGATGTCAGTGATCAGGTCGTGGTACAGGACTACCGGCAGGTGAAAGCCGATCATGCAGAGTTCACCGGACACGGAGTGTTCATGATCAATAGCACGAAGGCGATATCTTTGGCGTCGCCGGCGCCGGTCCTTTGGTGGTTCTTCGACTCCGACGGTTATCCGCCGCTGCCAGCCCACGGCGCATGGCAGGACGACGAGTTGATCATGCACAGAACGACGCCGAGCGGAAGCACCGAGCATCGTTTCGCCGTCGTCGGCGAACAGCTGAGCTATCGGATTCGGCTACGCCTCGACGAAGC
>JAJTCL010000409.1 GCA_021323255.1 Propionibacteriaceae bacterium
TCATCGACGACACCGAGGGCGGGTCGTCCCGCCGACCGTAGGACGCTGCCGCGAACGGCTCCCCTCAATACGCTCTCTTCCGCGCCCTGGCCCTCAATGAGAGAGCCAGGGCGCTTCCTATTGAGGTGCGTGCCGGCTGCGGCGTTGGAGCGCCATATGCGCGAGCAGGGTGTCATCCCGAGTGCTGCAACACGAGAAACGTGTCCTTCTGAGCCCGCAGGCGAAGAATCTCGTGGCCCAGCCAACGCGCATGTGTTCCGCCGAGGTGCTTCAATCCTCAGCATGACACGGTTGGTTACCGTTTCCAGTACCCCGGAAGTTCAGGAAGTTCGAACCGAAGTCCCATGCCTGGGGACGTCCGCACTTCCCCATGTCCGCACCAGCACCACCGAGATGCTGCACGTGCGCGCTCCCGCGACGTGCCCGTGCAGTGCGGCGGAATGACACATCGCGCGCCGAGTTAGTCGCCGCTGGCGCTCTCTCCGTCGCCGCTACTCCCGGCGAAATCGGCCCCTGCCGCGACGGCGGCCGTCCGTTGGGCATCGCCGAGCTTGGCTCCGGCCATATGGGCGCCTCGCAGATTCGTGCCCTCCAGATCGGCGTCTCGCAAGTCGGCATCCTCCATGTTGGCGTGCGAGGCGCTCGCGTTCCGTAGGCAGGCCCCGGCCAGATTGGCATGGCTCAAATCGGCCGCGGTCAGATCGGCCCCTTCCAGATTCGTCTCCTTGAGCGTCGCGTTGCTCAAGTTGGCTTCATGTAGATCAGCGCCGGCCATATTGGCCGTAGCGAGATTGACGTGCGAGAGATCCTTCTTGGCGAGGTCCGGTGGATTGGACATGATCATCCTTTGCTGATGTGCGCGTCAGGTAATCACGGCGCCCGTGCAGCGCGGTGCAGTGTAGCCCTCTGCTTCCACTCGTCCCGCGCTGTACTTTGTGTGTATTGCACAAGCATAGGCGATGGATGACATGCCAGCTATCCTGACTCGTACCGTGGGCTCACCGTTGCGTCAACTGACGCGCTCGTCCACCATTGGCGCATGCGGGCACCCGCCGCGTCGAACTGATGATTCCGCCGGGGAGTGGGAGATCAGCACTACCGAATCGCTCACCACCATCGATCGCGCCGATGCCAGCCAACCCGCCATCGCGTCCGAGCGGCACGCGATCGAGTCCGCGCTGCGCGAAAGCGAGGAACGCTTCCGGGCCGTCTGGGAGGCAACCACGGAGGCGATGGCCCTTTCCGATCCGGATGGCACCGTCATTGCCGTCAACCCCGCCTACTGTGCGCTCTATGGCCTCACCCCGGAGCAGGCAGTCGGCCAGAGCTTCGCCATCATCTTTCCCGAGGAGGCGCGGGCCGCGGCAGTGGAGCAGTATCACGCCGTCTTTGCCGACCCCGACCCGCCTCCCAGCTACGAGTCGCTCGTCCAGCACGCCGACGGCAGCGAGCGATTCGTCGAAGCCCGCGCCGACTTCCACGTTCGCGATGGGCAGCGGGTGGCAATGATCTCGGCCATCCGCGACATCACCGAGCGCAAGCGGGCCGAACGCATGCAGCAGGATTTCATCGCCATGGCCAGCCACGACCTGCTGACCCCGGTCACGGTGCTCCGTGCCCGGGCGCAGTTGCTGCAGCGGCGCCAGACCTACGACGAAGCGTCCGTCGCTTCAATCCTCGAGCAGGCGAGCCGCATGGAACGCCTGATCACCGATCTGCGCGAGTTGGTGCGGTTGGAGGGTGGCCGGTTGCGTTTACGACGCGAACCGGTCGATCTCGTCGAGATCGTGCACGAGGCGCTCACCCGCGCGCGGACGCAGGGAACCGAGCACACACTGCACCTCGAGGCGCCGCGGGTCTCGATCGTCGGTTCCTGGGACCGAGACCGGCTAGGGCAGGTCCTCGACAACCTGATCGGCAACGCGATCAAGTACTCCCCAGCCGGCGGCGAGATCGCCATCCGGGTCGAGGCAACCGATGCCGAGGGGCTGGTAGGGATCGAGGATCACGGTATCGGGATTGCCTCCGACGTGCTGCCGCGGCTCTTTGAGCGCTTCTACCAGGGGCAGGACCCCGGGGTGAGCACGGGGCTCGGTCTCGGTCTCTACATCGCGCGGATGCTGGTCGAGGCTCACGGCGGCCGCATCTGGGCCGAGTCGGAACCCGGTCTGGGCAGCACGTTCGTCATCTCGCTGCCGCGGTGATTCCCTGCGTCCTCCTCGTTGACGAGGGGTGCTGAGACCACCATCATGGGTGCAACCGCCTTTGCCGCATGACTGGTGACGTAATGCTCGGTGCCGCACTCCCCACGCGCCTGTTGCGAGTGCCTGCCCCGCTCACACAGTTGATCGGGCGGGAGCACGAGGTTGCGACCCTGAGTGTCCTGCTGCGCCGTGGCGAAGTCCGTCTCCTCACCCTGACCGGTCCCGGCGGGGTGGGTAAGACCCGCCTCGCTCTCCAGGTCGCCGTCGAAGTGGCCGAGAGCTTCCCCGACGGGGTCTGGTTCGTCGGTCTCGGTGCGATCACCGATCCCGATCTCGTCGCCTCCACCGTGGCCGAGGTGCTCGATGTGCGAGAGGCCGGCGATCGACCGATTGCCGAGCGCTTGCGCGCATTCCTGAGCGAGAAGCAATCACTGCTCCTCCTCGACAACTTCGAGCACGTCCTGGAAGCGGCCCCGCTGGTGACGAATCTGCTTGGTGCGTGCCCCGGCCTGACCATCCTGGCCACCAGCCGGTCGCGGCTGCGCGTCTCTGGCGAGCGCGAGCACGCGGTCCCACCACTGAGCCTCGCCGCTCCTGACGGGTCTGTTGCTGCCGAAGCCGACGTCGCGTCGGAAGCGATGCGGCTCTTCGTCGAGCGCGGACAGGCGGTGAAGGAGGATTTCGCCCTTTCCCCTGACACCATCG
>JAJTCL010000063.1 GCA_021323255.1 Propionibacteriaceae bacterium
CCGCTCGCTGCGGATCGCGCCAGGAAGCCGCCTACTTTGTCGTCGCTCACCGACGAAGAGCATGTCGGCTCGCTCCTCCGCAGCACGGCGGCGCGCGATCCGGTGCGAGCGACGACGAACTAGGCGGATTAGCGATGTTCGCGCCGCCGATCTGCAGGAGGAGATGGCGGAACAACGCTTTTCCGTTCCGCCAGATCCGACGAAGACGGCGGCAACTCAGCGAACATCGCAGCGAGCGGAGCGAGCAAACAGACAGAGCGCGAGCAGCCTCAAAGAAAGAGGCAAGAGTCACCGAACTCGTGCCAGAGGTAATGCTCCGCAACGGCTGCGTCATACGCCCGCTGGGTCAGCTCGGCGCCGGCCACGGATTCCACCAGCAATAGATGGGACGCCTCAGGATTGTGCCATCCGGTGATCAACCCGTCGACAACGCGTACTGGGCGCTCCGGAGAGATCACCAGGTCGGTCCATCCCGAGGCGGCTGCCACACTCTTGTCGGGACGGGCTGCTGATTCGATGGCACGGGTGGCGGTCGTGCCGACCGCGATCACCCGGCCGCCCCGCGACCGACTGGAGTTGACCAGATGGGCGGTCGTCTCACTGACCTCGAACCATTCCGGCTGTGGAGCTTCCCCAGCATCCTGCGATGACAACCCGGTGTGCAACGTGATCGGCGCAAAGATCACCCCCCTTGCCACCAGCCGCGCCACCAGTTCAGCACTGAAAGGACGAGCCGCGCTCGGCATTTCCGCGCTGCCCGGGCAAAGGGCGAAGATCGTCTGATACGCCGAGATCGGGAACGAGCCGTCGAGGTAGCCGTAGCTGATCGGCCGGGCATGCTGCCGCAGATAGGCCGAAAGGCTCTGCGCGGTGCCCACCCGGCCACGCCACAGCCGATTCCCGACGCCGGTAGGCGAGGAGCCATTGCTTTGCTGAGCTGCTCGCGCATCGCGCTTTGCATCCGTCGCGGTCGTCATCGCTGGCAGCTCCGGATACGCTGCGATCAACTCAATGACGCCGCCCGCCGGGAGGCTAATGCGTTCACCGACCTCACCGTCGAGCACCGGAGCCGAGGCGTCTGGTGCTGTGCGCAACTCGACAACCCGAGTACCATCGCCCAGCCGATTCGCAACGTGCACGACGACGGCTGAACCGTTCCGAATGCCATCCAACTGACCGGGCACCGTGGCAGAGGTATTCACCACGAGCACATCGCCCGCCCTCAGCTGGTCACTGAGGCGGTGGAAGAAGGTGTGCCGGATACCGGCTGGGGTTGCCACCATGAGCCGAACCCCGTCCCGCCGCAGCCCCCGCTGCTCAGGCGGCTCGGTTGCCGTGCGGTCATCAGGGGAGGTGAATCTGGTATCGGGTTGGGTCGCCAGCATGGTGCTCATCGCGAACCGGCTCTGGCCGCCAGCTTGGTGATCAGCTCGGCACCCCGATAACGGCCACTAGGCAGGTGAGAGGCAATCAGGGCCATCACGATCGGCGCCACCGTCTCCGGCTCGGGCCGATCGCTGATGTCCTCGTCCGGATACGCAGCCTGGTGCATGGCGGTCCGCATATCGCCCGGGTCGAGGCTGTACCACCTGAAGTCCGGCTCCTCGGCCGCCCAGGTCATGGTCTGGTGATCAAGCGCCGCCTTGCTGGACCCGTAGCCACCCCATGTCTCATAGTGCTCGACACCCGCATCCGAAGAGACGTTGATGATCACAGACTGTGGGTGCAGCGAAGGCAGCAGATCTCGAATGAGTTGCTGCGGAGCGATGACATTGGTGCGCAGCAGCTGCTCGTACGCCTCAGGCCCAAGCTCACGCAGCGACGGCAGCGGTGATCCACCGAGATCGCTGGCGTTGTTGATCAAGAGATCGAGCCTGCCCGCCGCCACCACAGCGGCCACCAACTGCTCGCGGTGTGTTGCATCGGCTACGTCCCCCGGAATGGCGCGTACTGAGGTGAGCTCCGACAAGGCCCATGCCGTGCTCGCAAGCGGCTCCGCGTGCCGGGCGTCGATGGTGAGGTTCCAGCCACGCCGCGCCAGTTCGAAAGCGACAGCGCGACCCAGGCCGAGCGAGGCACCGGTGATCAGTGCATGAGGCATGGTCAGAGCGCGCGGCGGCCGCGTGATCCCGGGGTCTGGGGCTCGCTGTCCCCGGGGTCATGGAGATAACCGAAGTCGCCGAAATCATCGTCAGCCTGACGGCGTGAGCGGCGGCGCTTGGCCTCAACCTTCGAAGCGGGCGGGTCACCCCCATTGGATACAGCCGGCTGCGGTCCGGCAGGACGCGGCAGTTGAGTAGTCGCCGGTTCGGGCGGCTGCGGTGTCGCCGGCGGGCGGCGCTCCGGCTGGGGTTCGCCGCTAGTCCGTGGCAGGTGAGTAGTCGTCGCCTCCTGAGGCTCCGGCATCTCCTGGGGGTGGCGTTGCGGCTGATTCGACGGCGCTGGTGCGGTGAAAGCCGCCGGACCTCTGGTACGGACGGGAGTCGTGGCGGGCTGGCGTACCGGACGGCGACCGGTTCCACCGGCACGCACCACGGCCACGCCTACGGCCGTAGTCAGCGGCACCGCCAAGACGAGCCCGATCGAGCCCACCAAGATGCTCAGCACTTCGGCCGCGAACCGCTCGGTCTGCAGCACATCGAGCAGTGGTCGGTTATTGATCTTGATCAGCAGGAACACCCCAAGCGACGCGCCGGCCGTCGCAAACGCGATCGTATAGACCGTGGAGGCTATGTGGTCGCGGCCGATCCGCATCGCCCGCGAGAATAGATGTTTACGTGTCGCGCCTTGATCGGCGAGCTCCCAGACCGCGGAGGCCTGAGTGATCGTCACGTCGTTGAGAATGCCGAGACCGGCGACGATCATGCCGCAAATCACCACCGAGGTGAGCCGGAGATCGGGCGCCGCAGCCGCCAGTAGGTAGTCGTCCTCGGCGGCAAGACCGGTCAGGTGCGACCACTTGGTCGCGCCATAGCCCAGGAGCGCTATCAAAATCAATCCGAAAAGGGTGCCCACCAGCGCAGTTGTCGTCCGAACGCTGAACCCATGCGCTGCGTATAGCGCAACGAACATGATCGCCGAGGAGCCGATCAGCCCGACCATGATCGGATTGGAGCCGGCGATCAGTGCCGGGAACATGAACGTGACTAGAACGAAGCCGGCAAATCCCAACCCGACCAGGGCAGCGAAGCCCCGCCAACGGGCGACCACGATAACGACCGCGGCGAAGATCAATCCCACAACCAACAGCGGCGTGCTCCGCTTGAAGTCAGAGAACTGATACTGAGCCGGCTGATCGCCTACCGGCGGCACACGTACCAACTTGATGACCTGGCCAACCTCAACCCCCGAGGAGTAGATCGCAGCAGTCACCGGCACCGTCACAGCCGTGCCTTTGTCCTCGCCCTCCAATAGCTGAGAGGTCACGTCAGCGCATCGCGCGTCGGCTACCCCTGGCGTGGATCCCGCCAGGCCCTCGCACGAGATCTCCTTGACGCTGGTGATCCGCGCCGTTGGATAGGTGACGCCCGGAACGTTGTAACCGGCCACATCGGCGTTCACGTGGCGTGAAATGTCGCCCGGCCAAAAAGCAATCAACCCGACCAGGGTCCAGATCGCCAGCGGTATCAGGACCACGATGAGGATCCGCAGCGCGCGTTGGTGGCGACGCTCGTCGGCGTTCGCCGACGGCTGCGGTCCGGTATTTGAAAGACGTTTTGAGCTGGAGTATGAGTGAGCCACTGATGCCGCCTAGTCTTAGTCCCCGTGAGTCGGCTACCTGGGGCGAGTCGGGACGGCACTCAGCCGTACCGCACGATGGCCCGCCAGGCATCCAGGAGCGAACTCAGCCCACAATCTAACCCACGCCATCCTGGTCATCCCCTCACCGATCGCTCTGCTGGGATTGGCCGAGCGTCCCGACGTCGCCGCAGCGCCGCCGGGCTCGTCGCCGGAATCATTGCGCTTGGCCTTGTCGGGCTGGGTTTGCGGGCGGTGCCGGCCGTGCTGACGGACAACAACCTCCGCACTCAGGTCGCTATCCCATTGGCCGGCATTCCTCTCCTTCACCCGGGCAGCGCTGTGCCCGTATCCCCCTCCAGCATGGCGAGTGCCGAACTCCCCAAACCGGCCGACAAGCGCGTGACATCGGTCAAGGCGCAGGCAAGACCCAAGTCCACAAGCCTTCGCCAAGTCGAGGTGCAGGGTAACGGGCCGGGAACGTACCAGGCAGCCAGGAAAAATATCAGGCCAACGTCGTCGTCGGGGTCCTTGATCCGGTACGACGTACGGGTTGAAGACGAGTTGTCCATCCATCCGGATGAGGCGGCGGCGCAGATCCAGAAAGTGCTCGACGATCCGCGCAGCTGGCGAGGCAGCCGTCGTTGGCGCTTCGAGCTGGCACCGGTTGGCCAGCCGGCCAAACTGCATGCCTACATCGTGACGCCGGAGACGACTGACCGGCTTTGCGCGCCGTATCTCACCCGCGGCGAAGTGTCCTGTCAGAACGGCAATCGAGTCGTCTTGAACGCCAAACGTTGGCTGCTCGGCGCCGACGCGTACGGTTCTGATCTGACCAACTACCGGCGCTACCTGGTCAACCACGAATTCGGACACGCGCTCGGCAAACGGCACGTGGATTGTCCGGGTCCAGGGAGGCTGGCGCCAGTGATGATGCAACAAACCAAGGGACTTGGGGCTTGCCGGAAGAACCCATGGCCGCAGGCCGGCGAAGACTGAGCCCGCGGACATACAGCGCTCCCGCCTCATTCGAGGTGCAGCTCCTGCCGTTGCCGGTCGGGGTGGCTCGATTGATGCTGGCCGGCCAGCTGCGTTCTGAGGTGGTGAAAGGGCACCAGGCTGCCACAAGTCGGTGGCATCGGGAGTATCCGATGCTTGACAGCGTCGACGCGATCGCGATGCTGTTCGCTGCCCATCGGGCGATGACCGGCACGGTGAAGGAGTCGCCCGTCTGGTGGATCCATCAGATCATCGTCGATGGTGTGGTTGTGGGTGACATCGGATTCCACGGGCCTCCGAGTCCTGAGCGGGAGGTCGAGATCGGCTACAGCGTGGTACCCGCCTGGCGCGGGCAGGGGGTTGCCACCCGGGCCTGCTCACTGATCTTGCAGCAAGCGTGGCAGGACGGTGCGGATACTGTCGTTGCAGAGACTGATGATGGCAATGTCGCCTCGCAGGCGGTGCTGCTTCGCAATGGATTCCGGCGCCGTCCCGACGGCGTCTTCGCCATCGACCGCCCGGAGACTCGATGAACTGCCTGACCCGGCACATGAGGTTCGAGCAGCCCGTCATGATGCGGCCGATCTTTGCTCAGCTGCGCCGCGGCGGGGGCGACCCGACCCACCGCTGGCTCGGCGACCTTCACCTGCGCGCCACCCGTACCCCTGCCGGGGCAGCCTTGATCAAGATCATCGCGACCGGCACCCAGGTGTCCGCCCGCGCCTGGGGGGAGGGCGCGGAGTGGAGCCTTGATCAATTGCCGCGGCTGCTCGGTGGGGCCGACGATCCGGGGGCATTCCGGCCGCGGTCTGAGCACGCTCCGCTGGTGGAGGCGTGGCAACGCTATGGCCACTATCGAGTGGGTCGGACCGAAGCGGTCTTCGAGGCGCTGGCGCCGGCCTGCATTGAGCAGGTCGTCACTGGGAAGGAGGCATTTCGGGCGTGGCGGCTGCTGGTGCGTGAGTTCGGCGAGCTTGCGCCCGGGCCCACCGGGGAGCCGGGTTCAGCGGCGTACGGAATGTACCTGCCACCCACGCCAGAGGTCTGGTCTCGGGTGCCGAGCTGGCGGTTCTTGGCTGCCGGGGTGGAGCAGCGCCGCAGCCGCACCCTGGTCCGCACCGCCGTCAGGGCAGCGGCTTTGGAGCGCACCTTGACCAGCTCGTACGAGCAGGCAGATCGGGCGCTGCGCAGCTTCCCTGGCGTGGGGCCCTGGACGTCAGCAGAGGTTCGGCAACGGGCACATGGCGATCCGGACGCCTGGAGCATCGGCGACTTTCACGTCGGCAGAGACATCACCTACACCCTCACCGGCGAAGAGCTCGACGACGACGCCTGCCTGGAGATCCTCGAGCCGTATCGCGGGCACCGGTTCCGGGTGCAGATGCTGCTTTCCATGATCGGCCGGCGCAGGCCGCGGCGGGCACCACGCATGAGCTTGCCTACGCACACGCCGTACGCGACCCGCGGCAGATCGTAAGGGCGTTTGGGGTCACGCGCTGGGCGCGAATAGAGGGGGTGACGGTGTCCAACGAAGAGGAGGAAATCCTCGTCAACCAGCTGGGCGAGCTGGGCTGGCGCAGCGGTCGATTTGCCGGCGGACTGCGGGCGGCCAGCGGTGGACGGCTGGGCGCACGTTTTGCCGCCCGGCTACTGCCCGAAGACGTCCACGAGATCCTGCTCGTTCTCGCGTTGCCGCCGGATGAGGCGCTGGCCCTGGCGCGGTGCGTCCTCGCTTCACTCGGGGAACCGGCCGATGAGACTCGGCTCGCCGATGACAAGCACCAGCTGCGCGCTGTCGTCGGATCTGGAGCGCTGAACCTCAACCCGGCCGTGGTGACGTTGCAGCTCCTGGCCACGGCGCCGGCATCGACCACGATCCGCGTCAGGGGCGTGGCTAAGGAGGGTCTGATCCGGCAGCGGGCGGGGCGCAAGGCCGCAGAACGTGTCGCTGCGCGCCTGCGGTCGGGCTAGCCGCGACCCTTAAATCCCTTACCCGCATTACGCCTTGGTCGCCTCGTTGAGATAGGTGACCTCTTCTGAAGTCAACCTGAACGAGAGGGCGCCGGCATTGTGTATTGCCTGCTCGGCATTCTTCGCGCCTGGAATCGGAACCACGTTCTCCTGCTCCAGCAGCCATCGCAGCGCCACCTGACCGGGGGTCTTGCCATAACGATCACCGATCAACCGCAAATAGCGTGACAACCGGCCTCAGGGCGTGGAACTTCGGTCCGCGGAACGGTTCCCGGAATCGGCGGATGCCAACCGGCCGGCCGCCCTCGAGATACTTCCCAGTCAGCGCGCCGCTGGCGAGCGGCTGGTAGGCGATCAAGGTGATGCCCAGTTCACGGCAGGTGTCTAGAACCCCATTGGTCTCAGGTTGCCGGTGCAGCAGCGAGTATTGGACCTGATTGGACGCCAGGGGTATGCCGCGCTGTGCCAGGGCCTCGTATGCGGTGCGCATCTGCGCTGCGGAGTAGTTGCTGACACCCACCGCTTTGATCTTGCCGGCCTCGACCGCATCCGCCATCAGCCCCATGAGTGTCGCAATGTCCACCCGGTGGCTGGGAAAATGATGTTGGTAAAGATCGATCGAGCTGCGCCGCAGGTTCTGCAGGCTGGCCTCGAGTGTCTGAGGCAGATCTTGAGCGCGCCCCAGTGGCGTGAGCGGGAACTTGGTGGCGATCACCACGTCCTTGCCTTCCGCCAGCTCTCCGAGGCGGCGCTCCGAACCACCGGCGCTGTACATAGCTGCCGTATCGAAGAAGTTCACCTCCGCGGCAAGGCTGGCTTCGAAGGCCGCCTGCTCACCAGCAGGATCCGCACCGCCGTAGGCGCTCTTGGCCGGCATCACGCGCTGCAGGCCGCTGGCCTCGCCCCAGATCATGACACCCAAGCCGAGTCGTGAGACCCGTACCTCGCTGCGACCCAGCACTGTTGTCTCCGCCACCTCGACACTCCCCGCGCCGTCGGAATATGCCAGCCCCGTTGCCAATGCCAACGATCCTAGAGTGCACCAACGCTGGGCATACCAGCCCGGCCCTCGCGGCGAAATAACTGCGGCATCATTGCGGTTCCTTGGTTAAACCGAGCTGAGGAAGGATCTATGGGCATCACCCGCTTGAACCACGCAGTGCTCTTCGTGAAGGAGGTCGAGCGCAGCGTGGCCTTCTACACCGACGTACTGGGATTCAGTCGAATCGACATGACGCCTGAGGGATTCTCCGGTGCGGCGTTCCTGCAGGCACCCGGATCGACCAACGACCACGACCTGGGTCTGTTCGAGGTCGGAGCCAATGCCGGGCCGTCGGGCGCGGGACGCACAACGGTCGGTCTCTACCACCTGGCCTGGGAGATCGACACGCTGGCGGAGATGAAGCAGCTGGCGGCATCCCTTGCCGACAACGGCGCACTCGCCGGCTCGTCGGACCACGGCACGACAAAGAGCCTCTACGGCAAGGATCCGGACGGGCTGGAGTTCGAGATCGCCTGGATCGTGCCAGCCGATCGGCTGGACGACGCAGCCCGGGAGGCCCGCAAGCGGATTCGTCGCCTCGACCTCGACCAGGAGATCGCCCGCTACGGCGCGGACACCCGCGGTGGGATCGGAATCTCCGTCCCGATCGGCTGACGGAGCTGCCACGAGGGTCATTTGCGATCAAGATGGCCCAAACGATCTCTCCGCACCGAATTTGAGGGCCGTTTTCGATCACAGCGGCGCAAACGTTGTCCCGCTGTGCGCCACGCCCGGGCCATGCAAAGGAAGAAATTCTCACCAGTCGCCCCTGCGCCGAGGCATGCGTCACTGACTAACGCGCAGCTGACGAGCCAGCCTCAGCTCGGGGTCGATTCTGAGAATGGTGATACTGCGGATGCGGCACGTCGCAATGGGCTGGAGCTGCTAGGTGAGCTTCATGCGATGAATGCGATCCCTGGGATCGTCAGCTCTTCCGCCGAAACACTATTTGACCGTTGATCATCTTGAACCCGTCGACGCTGACCGTCCTTCTTGATCGACCTTTTTCCAACCTATTAAGGATGAGCAAGGTCGGGATGGTCAGCAGGAGGAGAAACGTGATCATCGCTTTCCTTTCAGTCGCTCGCGGAGCACAGCCGACGGTCGCAGCAAGGTCGATATCTGGCCCTGCGCCACAATTGCCGCAGTCCCTTGGGGTTGGTCGGCAACGGCCAGGCCATCGAACTTGGGCGGACATTGGCTTCCGCCACGACTGGCTCCGTTCGATCGCAGATCTGGGGACACGCTAGCGGTATTCCGACCTCATTGCGGCCGATATCGGGCAAATGTCGACGACTTCGATCGCTTGAACTGGGTCCGCATCGTGACAGCCTGCGAGCACGCAATCGACGCTGAGTTAGTGGGCCTCGGTAAATCGGCTGCCTGACATCCCACGGGCCGTTCGCACCTGAGGCTCCCGGCGGATTGCCACTCAAAGCTGACTCGCCTCCAGACTGCGCCGACCGGCGTCGATCAAACTGCCGAATCACACATCAGCGGAGCCACCTGCGAGCGACATACGCTCAGCCGGGCAGACCTATCCTCAGCTCACGGGCGATTCTGCGGGAGAGTGCGAGCCCGACGCTATATGGCAAGGAGACGCATGAAGACCGTCGTGCCACTGAGTGACCTCACCCGGAACGACCTCGCGACAGCCGGAGGCAAAGCGGCCAACCTCGGAGAGCTGGTGCGGGCAGGTTTCCCGGTGCCCAATGGCTTCGTTGTCACTACCGACGCCTACGCGACGGTCATCCAGCCACTCGATCTCAACATTCCGGAACGAATCGGCGCCGGAGAAGGGGCCTCTGTTCGGGCGGACATCGAGACTGCGGCAATGCCTGCTGAACTGCGCACAGAAATCGCCAACGCCTACGCTGCGTTGGGAACCGTGCCAGTCGCGGTGCGCTCGAGCGCCACCGCTGAGGACCTGCCAGGAGCGGCCTTTGCCGGCCAGCAGGACAGCTACCTCAACGTCGTCGGCGAGGCGGCGCTGATCGATGCGGTACGTCGCTGCTGGGCATCCCTGTGGACCGACCGCGCCATCGCCTACCGCAGCCGGATCAAGATCGATCCCGCAGACGTCCGGATCGCGGTTGTCGTACAACGCATGACCAATGCCGAAGTCGCCGGTGTGATGTTCACCGCCGACCCCGTCAGTGGCGATCGCGAAACGGTCGCTGTCGATGCATCGAGCGGACTCGGTGAAGCCGTGGTCTCCGGCCTGGTGACACCTGATCACTACGTGCTAGACGGCGACGGCCGGATTCGCGACTACCGACCCGGCGGCCGCGAAATGATCGTTAGCAGCGTGCCGGGCGGTGGAGTCATCCATCAGGCCGGCCAGCCCGACCAGGCTGAACGACTGCCTGACGACGTGCTGGGAGATCTGGCGAGGCTGGGCATCGAAGTCACCAAACTATTCGGGCGCCCGCAGGACATCGAATGGGCGTACGCGGAGGGGCAGCTGTGGCTGCTGCAGGCGCGCCCGATGACCGCGCTGCCCCCGCCACCGCTAGAGCTGAACGCCGCGCAACGCCGACTCGGCTCTGTCCTTCTCGACTACGTCCCGGTGCGCCCGTACCCGATCGACATGAGCACCTGGGTGCCCTACGGTCCGGCTGGCCTGATGGCCAGTGTCGTGGGAAGGTTCGGGTTTCGGGACGCCTTCGAGGGATTCCTTCCAGAGGACGAGTACGGGGTGGTCGACCGGTTCGTTCCGCTGGCGCCGCGCCCAACGGTCGGCGTATTGCTCGCGCCGTGGCGTATCGCGACACTGGCCTCCCGCTACGATCCCCGCCACTGGAGGGATGACCCGCGTTTCGCCACCTTCCTCGACCGGGTCAACAACCTGGAAGCCCAAGACCTCAGGGCTATGCCGTGGCCGCAGCTCAAGACAATGCCGCGGCAGTCGCTCGACTTGATCAAGCCGATCGGTGACCTACGGATCGACTACCTTCCCCGCACCGGTCTCGCGATTGCCCGGCTCTTTCTGGCGCTGCGGTTGCTGGGACGCTCCGCGCTGTTCGGCGACCTGATCGTCAGCCCCACACGGACCACCGACGCCAACCGCGCTCTTGAGGCGCTCGCCGCTCGCGCCCGCGAGGATCCCCGCCTGCTCGACGCCGTCAACGAACTCGTCCCGCAGGCGCTCAACGATTTCGAAGAGTTCCAGCAGGAGTTCAACGCCTACCTCACCCAATACGGACACCGGGAGACTGTGACCCCAGTGCTGGTCACGCCGCCCACTCAGGGCGAAGCGCCGGAGACCGTGCTCGCGTTGATCAAGATGCTGGCGGCTGAGCCGCCACGCCCACCAGAAGATCCTGATCGTGCGATCTCGGAGCTGCTGAAGCACCCACTGCTACGCGGTCCTCATCGGCGCGCACGCATAGAGCGTTGGGTTCAGGCCGCACGCGCCGGAATCACATTCCGCGAGGACAGTCACTTCTACTTCCTCAAGCCCCTCCCGATCTTGCGCAAGTCGCTGCTGGAGATGGGGCGGCGGCTGCGCGACGTGGGACTGCTCGATATGTCGGAGACGGTGTTTCACTTGCGGCTCAGCGAACTCGAGGCAGTCAACGATCCAGCCAACCTCACCGAATCCGAGAAGGACCAACTGCGCGCCGCTGTGCGGACCCGGTCAGCCCGACGGGAGGAACTGAGCGGAGTGCGCCTCATCGATCCAGCCGCGGTCTTCCCGCGGCGCGAGGACGGCGATGCGCTCATCACGGGCACTCCCGCCAGTAGCGGTTCGGCAACCGGACCCGTCAAGGTGATCCGTGAGCCTGCTGAGTTCGGCCGGCTGGCCGCCGGCGACGTACTGGTCTGTCCCTACACCAACCCCGCCTGGACTACGTTGTTCCAGCGGGCAGCGGCCGTTGTCGTCGACTCAGGAGGACCGGCCTCGCACGCCGCGATCGTTGCCCGCGAGTACGGCATCCCAGCCGTTATGGGCACCGGCACCGGAACGAGCACTCTCAGCAACGGTCAGCTGGTCACCGTCGACGGCAGCACCGGCCGTGTGACTTCCGCCGTGTCCGTCAGCGTCGGCGACCCCAATTGAGAAGACTTGCACATTTCACACTGGTGCACACAGCATTCGTTGGCCTAGCCTCACCACGGAAGAACATTTCTTTCCCAGGAGGAGCGCATGACGCAGTTGACACACATCCAGCCCGCAGACCTAGGCGAGGCGGATCAGGCATTGAAGACCAAGCACCGGGCGGTGTGGGCTTCAGGCAACTACGCGAACGTGGTTGACGATCTGGTCCACGAACTAGGGCCGATCCTGGTCGAGGCGGCGGGGATCAAGCCAGGCGATCTGGTGTTGGACATCGCCGCGGGTACCGGCAACGCCGCCATTCCCGCAGCCCAAACCGGGGCACGGGTGATCGCCTCAGATCTCACGCCCGAACTGATGGAGGTCGGCAAGAAGTGGGCCGCTGAGGTGGGTGTCGAGCTGGCCTGGGAAACCGCCGACGCCGAGGCCTTGCCGTACGGCGACGGTGTTTTCGACGCTGTCTTGTCCTGCCTGGGGGTCATGTTCGCGCCGCATCACCAGCCTGCCGCGGACGAACTGGTCCGCGTCTGCCGCCCGGGCGGCACGATCGGCCTGATCGCGTGGACTCCGGCGGGATTCATCGGCCAGATGTTCGCCACCATGAAGCCGTACGCCCCACCGCCACCGCCGGGAGCCCAACCCCCACCGCTATGGGGAGACGAAGATCATGTACGCGAGCTGCTCGGCGATCGCGTCGAGCAGGTACAGACCCAGACCCGGGCCTTACATCTCAACTACTTTGCAACGGCTGAGGCGTTCCGGGACTATTTCAAGGCCAACTACGGGCCGACGATCTCGACGTACCGAGCCATCGCCGATGATCCCGATCGGGTCGCCGCATTGGACCGTGA
>JAJTCL010000410.1 GCA_021323255.1 Propionibacteriaceae bacterium
CCAAGGTGATCCACGGATCGGCCACTTGCTTTATCGGCTCACGCCAGCGGAGCTGATCCCACACAAACACCCCGTGCCAGCCCCACTCCTCCGCATCGGCGGCCAGCCGCGCCACAACCCGCGGGTCGGCAAGCTCCTCGAACAGCGGCAGCCACAGACCAGAGCGCATGTCGCTACGAAATCAAGCCAGGCGGTCGATCGGCAAGTTCCTTCGGCCAAGCGGCCTGCGATTGAAGGTCACTGTGATAAGAGCCCGGCTGGCTGCAACCTGGCTATGGCAGCGGTCAAGGTTCGTTACGGCAGGTTCCGAAGTTGCTATGACCATTGGTGCACTTGGGTATCTTGTCGCCTTTGGTGACATGAACCTTCTCTCCGCAAGAGTCACAGTAGAAGTCGCCCGTCTTCTGAGCGCGTTCACCGGCCCTGGCGGTTGCCCAGAGCTGACTCCTCGCCAGCAGCGACCGATCAGATAGACGCGCTGCGACTTGAGCATGGCCGTCATCCCAAGCCTGTGAACCGGGCGAGCGCAGAGCGCGCGACCAAAGGTCGGAAGCGGGCGTATGGCGACGGGCTCCGTGACTTCTATCGCAGCCAGCGCCGCGGAATGCGGGGGCAGAACCATCGCGCCAAACTGAGGCGGTACACGCCGAGCGGAATACGGAACACCGCGGTCACTCGAGCAGATCTGGCCTCCGCCGGCCCTTCACGCCCGCATCATCGAGACGCCTCTTGACCGTCACGAGCTTGTACACGAAGACCGCAGCGGCGGTGACTGCGCCGGCATCGTCGAGGAGGCCGAAGGGTCCAAGCATCACCTCTGGCAATATGTCGACCGGGCTCGCCAGGTAGACCAGAGCCCCGATCATCGCGATCAGCCCGCGCGGCGGGATGCGGTAGCGCCACATTATGAACCCGATGACGGCCACCCCGAGCAGCGCGAGGACGCCGAGCAGCACGAGCACCAGAGTCAGCAGGTCGGACATGTCCATGGCGTCCACTGTGCCTCCTGGGGGCGGGCGAGCGAGATCCTCGAGACTGCGTCAGACGGAAGGACAGCTGGATGTTGGTGCGGTAGATGAGCTCGCCGCAGTCCCCGACGTGGATGTCCTGCTTGACGGCTCGGCGACTCGAAGGCCCCTGACCGACTGGCCCGCCGTTTTGATCGCGTCAGCGGCAGCCTCCTCCCAGGAGGTCGTGCTCGTGCCGACGACGTGGATCACGCGGTAGACGCTCATAGTTGCCCTCCTAGTCGAATGTGCCGATCGGCCCGTTCGGCACGGTGATGATCTCGCACTCACGGGCGGAGGTAACCAGCATGCAGCCACCCACCGTTAATTGCCGCGAAGTATCTAAGCAGGACTCCCGCGCTGTGCCTCAAGCCGACCCTCCAGTGGGCACTTATGCGACGATCAGTGGGACGGCAAGAAACGTTGCCTGACCCAGATTCCCTGAAGGGAGAAACGCCCACGAAGATCATCAACGTATTCTTGCGGCGGCGGTGGACCGGGCAGTTCCGTTCCAAACCGTGTTCCCATGTGGACCTCGCTCGATCGGACATCGGTCCCGCATCCGACGTGTGTGGGAAATGCGTGGCGCTTGGAGACTCGTGGCCCGCGCTTCGGATGTGCCTACTGTGTGGTTACATCGGCTGTTGCGACAAGTCAAAGAACAAGCACGCCCGAGAGCATTTCCGCCAAACTGGCCATCCCTTGATCCGGCCCTACAAAGAGCGGGGTATGGATTGGGTGTGGTGTTATGTGGACGAGGCCCTTCTCGACCCGATATGACCGAGGTCTTGTTGCCGGGGCTTACTTCGGATCGCCACGAGCTGCGCCCGCCGAACTTTTCGGCGGCGGGCAATCCACGATCCACGGAACATCGACAGGATGGACCTATACCAGTCGAACCGGAGCGGCCCGTCGCGCACATGGTGGTGCGGGTTGGTCGCCGAAGACCAGACCGACGCTCTGCGGAAACCACGCTCAGTAACCAGCTTGCTGGCCATCGCTGGATGCCTCGTTCGCGACATTGTTCCGGGTGCGGTCAGGCATGGTGCTCATCCGGTAACACGTTTTTGTCTGGCCGGGGGAGAACAACTACCTCGATCGGCTCAATGCGCCCCCGGATCGCCACGGTGCGTCGCTCGAGTTGATCGGTCGTCATGCCTGCCGCCTCGGCGGTTACAACACTAACGATCACTTCGCCTGCAGCCGCAGCCGATGCGAGTCGGGCGGTGATGTTGACGGCATCACCGAGTGCTGTGAAGTCGTCGACGGTGGTGCCAAGCCCGGTCGCGCCAACGAATGCCTCGCCGGTGTGGATGGCCGTTCCTACTGGGATGGCCACCCTCGACGTGCTGCTGGCTCGTGCCCGCTCGGTCAAGTCGATTGCGGCCGCTACTGCTGCTGCCGCGTGTCGCGGCCCGGTGACTCCGCCGAAGAAGAGTCCGATAACCTCATCGCCCACGACTTTGTCAACGATGCCGTCACGGGCAACGATCGAATCAGATGCCATTCGATAGAAGCGGTCGAGGAATGTGTGGAAGTCGGTGGGGCGCATGCGTTCTCCCATGGCAGTCGAGCCGCGGATATCAGAGAACAGCAGGGTGATCGGGATCTCCACGCCCGTCAACTGGCGTTTGCGAAGGTCGGTTATGCATCTTGTACAGAGAGCCGGATTGCCGGAGGATCGCCGGAACCCTGCGTGCCTGAAGACCAGGCCACCCAGCCCGGCGAACGGAGCTGCGCACAACTTGCAGCGCGGAGGGGACGGGATTCGTCTGAAGGCCCGTCGCTGTTTGGCTAGCCAGGGACTCTCCCCGGTTAGCACGGCGCGGACTTGTTCAGTGAATTCCTCGGCCGCCATTTCCTCAAACCGTCTCATACTCGAGGCGACCCCTAGCAGCAGCCCACCTTGATCAACGACTCCGGCAACTTTTCGACATCGTTGGCATAGCCCCCGATCACAAGACAGTTGGTCAGAGGGGAGCAATGCGTCATGGCCGGCTCACGGTCATCAGCGTTGGATGTGCAGCGTCACCCACCTGTCGGGCTGCGCGCCGTCGAGGGCGTTGGTCCGCTGAGCAGGAATTACGGAATGGTGCGCGACGACGAGGATGGCGAGGCGCATGGAGTAATCCCAGCGCGTCAACCTGAATCGCTGCAGTCCCGATGATGTGTCACATGCGGACCGGCTATCGGGCGCGCGCGGAAGCTGACCCTCCAGCGAGTCCGGTAGCGGGACCTTCCGCGAGACAATTCGGTGCAAGGACC
>JAJTCL010000411.1 GCA_021323255.1 Propionibacteriaceae bacterium
TGCTGACCACCAACGTAGCAGGACGCAGTTCGCGCAGGACAGAACGGATGGTCTCGTGAGAAACCCCGTAAGCTGCGGCAAGATTGCGAAGTGATCGCCAGCTGTTAGCCTCTGAACGGATGGCGTCCCGCTCTTCGACCGTGTGTTTGTGCGGACGGGGACGTTGATAGCCTTCGCGCCTGGACACCTCAGCCAGGCGACGCTCTGGAGCCATGGCGATGACGACGGTGCCATCCAGGACATCACGTATGTGCGAGTCCGATCCCCGTCGCTTCCGCCAGCGAGAGAGAAGAGTTGACAGTTCGGGGTGGCGGCATCGAGCCACCCCTTTTCGTTGTCCTTGGTGAGTACAAAGATTAGTGCGAAGTCCGGATTCGGCACGACTGTCGCAACGCGATCATGCCCTGCCTCGACCTTCTTGAAGATGAGTCGAGCCAGTGCATTCCGCTGCTCGGGCGTTGCCGGCTGCCCAGACGGACGTTAGGTCACTGAGGAATGCCGATGCCCGAGTACTGAGGCTCATGGAGTCGTTCGCCTCCCGCACCGTCGATAGATCGGCATGCAGCCGGTCACGATCGGCGTCGTAGGCCTCTCGGGTCAGGTCTTCCCACGTATAGCGTTCCGTGATCGGCTCCAAGGCGAGGCCAGAGCCGGCACAATTGCGTAGTGGATGAAGGCATCTATGCGAGAGTCCGCGTTGTTCAGAATGGTTACGATCCGGTCGTCTTGGAGACTACAGCCGACGCTTGGCACCCTGCAGCTCTCGAGTACTCGTTGAATCAGCCGGGAGAGCAGCTTCATGGCTGCTTCCCCGGCGATCAGAACGCCGTAGTGGGCGTCGTATTCGGACCGGGTGCGGAGGCGAGTGGCGGCATCCTCGACGTCACCATGCACATTGAGCAAGATCGGCCGATCCGACTGCAGCGCCTCGACGACCGTGGCTCTCGTTGCCCCCCCACACGATCTGCGATCATGGTAGTAACCGAAATTCTTGGTAAGAACGGTGTGAAGATGATCCGTCCTTCACTCCCGATCCCTCCGTCGCAGCTGCCGCGCCCGTTGACCCCGCTCATCGGCCGGGAGCGGGAGGTGGCGACACTCTCGGCCCTGCTGCGGCGCAACGATGTCCGGCTGCTGACCCTGACCGGTCCTGGTGGCGTCGGCAAGACCCGCCTCGCGCTGAGTGCGGCAGCCGCGGTGGCGGATCACTTCCCCGATGGCGTCACCTTCGTCCCGCTTGCCCCGATAAGCGACCCAGCGCTGCTGGCTCCCGCCATCATCAAGGCGCTCACTGTGCGCGAGGCGGGCGACGGGACGCTGATGGAGCGACTGAAGGCCGTCGTACGCGACAAGCGTCTCCTGCTGGTGCTCGACAACTTCGAGCAGATCGTCGAGGCCGCACCAGATGTCGCCGTCCTCCTCGGCAACTGTCCCAACCTGACAGTGCTGGTCACCAGCCGCGTCCGCCTCCGGCTCTCAGGGGAGCGCGAGGTCCCGATCGCCCCGCTCGGGCTCGTTGAGCTGAGTCGGCATCGTGGTGTCGCGGATGTCGCTGCGTCCGATGCGGTTTGGCTCTTCGTCACACGCGCGGAGGCCGTCCAGCCCGATTTCGCGCTGACTCCGGACAACGCGGTTACCGTCGCAGAAATCTGTCGGCGCTTGGATGGGTTGCCCCTCGCCATCGAACTTGCCGCTGCTCGGGTCAAGATGCTCCCGCCATCGGCACTGCTAGCCCGACTCGACCGCCGATTGCCACTGCTGACCGGAGGCGGACGTGATGTCCCGCAACGGCAGCAGACGATGCGGGATGCCATCGCCTGGAGTCACGATTTGCTCAGTGCTGAGGAGCAGGTGCTCTTTTGGCACATCGCGGTCTTCGCCGGCAGCTTCACGCTTGAGGCGGCGGAGGCTGTCGTGAGCAAACCAGGGGAACTGGGGATCGACCCATTGGAGGGCGTGGCCTCACTCCTGGATAAGAGCTTGTTGCAGCAGGAAGTGGGGCCAAGCGGGGAGCCGCGCTTCACCATGCTGGAGACGGTGCGAGAGTTCGCCCTCGAGCAATTGGCGGCCAGCGGCGAGGACGCCGTCATCCGGCAACGCCACGCATCCTGGTATCTGGCACTGACGGAGGCGGTCGGGCGCGATCTTGAGGCAGGTCGAGCCGAGGCGGTCTGGTTCGCCCGCCTGGACGCCGAACTAGACAACCTGCGTGCTGCCCTCGCGTGGTTCGACACAGCAGATGAGCCGACCAACGTGCTTATGCTGCTCTCGGCGATCTCTGGCTACTGGTTCGTCCGGCCCTACCATGCCGAGGTCCGCGGCTGGCTAGAGTCGGCACTGCGCGCTGCCCCCGACGTTCCCATTGCAGTCCGCGTGGAGGCTCTCCACGTTGCTGCCATTACGACCAGCTTCCTCGGCGACGCGTCGGCGGCCGTCGCCTATGCCGAGGAGGAGGTGGCGCTCGCCCGCGAGCTTGGTGACCCACTTGCCCTCGGTCGCGCCCATTACGACCTCGGCTTGGCCTGGGCGTTCTCTGACGACATAGCGCGAGCAGCGGTCGCCTATGAGGAGGCGGTATCGCTGCTACGGACGACAGGGGTGCCATTGTGGGAAGCGATGGCGCTCGCTGAGCTCGGCGACACTCGACTCATGATGGGCGACGTGGCGGGTGCCGTGCCTCTGCTCGATGAGGCCCTCGCACTCCACCGCCGAAGCGACTTCCCGGTACGTATCGCGGTGACCCTCGGCGAACGAGCCCACGCCGCGCGGCTGCAAGGCGACCAGGCTCTGGCCAGCCGCCTGTTCACCGAGAGCATGACCGTCGCCGCGGAGATTGGCTCCGAGCGCTTCCTCCTGGGTGCGGTCGCTGGTCTGGCCGGCGTTGCCATGGCACTCGGGCAGCC
>JAJTCL010000412.1 GCA_021323255.1 Propionibacteriaceae bacterium
ATCTGGCCGGGGTTGTGACCGGTTCAGGGCCTGTGTTTGGATATGGCCGCCGCTTCCTGCGTGCGCAACGTTGGTTCGCCGGCAGTTCGTTCTGAGTTCTCGACAATCGAACTCACAAAGTAACCACGAACTAAGATGCGCACTCGCGATCTTAGTTCGTCGACCCCATCGGGGCTCATCGATCCGCCACACTCCGGAACCTCACGTGTCGACTAATCTTACTGAGTCACAAGGCCGCCTTCTGATCGCTGTAACGAATCCGTAGGTTCGGGGTTGTTCGCGGGGAGGCGCAGCGATGCCCGGGTGTGGCTATCAGGGGAGCGAAGCACGGTTTTCTTCATTCGTAGAGGCACTCGCGGGTGTCCTCGGCCATGCGGACCGCGCCTCGCCATTGCGCGACTACTGCACCGGGCTGCTCATGCCGGCCGAGCGTAAGAGCGTGGAGCCGATGGCGGCGGTTACCGCTCCCTCGCGTGTGGCCGCCCAGCACCAATCACTTTTGCACTTCGTTGGCCAATCTGCCTGGTCGGACGAGGCGGTGCTCGCCAAGGTCTGCGCCCTGACCCTCCCCGTTCTCGAGCGCAGCGGGCCGGTCCAGGCCTGGATCATCGACGACACCAGCTTTCCCAAGAAGGGCAGGCACTCAGTCGGGGTGACGCGCCAGTACTCCGGCCAAATTGGCAAGCAGGACAACTGCCAGGTCGCCGTCTCGCTGTCGGTAGCCAACCCTGCAGCCAGCCTGCCGGTCGCTTATCGGCTCTATCTTCCACAAGACTGGGCCGCCGATCCGGTGCGCCGCAGCCAGGTCGGCGTGCCCGAGACCGTTACCTTCCAAACGAAACCGGAGATCGCGCTCGGCCAGATCCGGGCAGCCCTTGAAGCTCAGATACCAGGCGGGGTGGTCCTCATGGATGCAGGATACGGGGCCGACACGGCCCTCAGGACCGGCGTGAGCGCACTGGGGCTGACCTATGTCGCCGGCGTGCAGCCGCACACCTCCGTCTGGACCCGCAACAACCCGCCCCCGCAGGTCAAGCCCTGGTCCGGTCGCGGCCGGCCGCCGACCCGTTTGCGACGCGACCCCCACCACCAGCCGCAGTCAGCCAAGGAGATCGCACTCTCCGTGCCCGCGGATGCATGGACCATGATCACCTGGCGGGAGGGCTCCGTCGACCGGCTGACCTCGCGCTTTGGCCGTTTGCGGGTCAGGCCGGCGCACCGCGATTACCATCTGGGCGAACCCCGCCAGGAGGAATGGCTACTGATCGAATGGCCGGCTGAGGAGAAGGAGCCGACGAAGTACTGGCTCTCGACCCTGCCCGAGGACATCGCCTTCGATCGTCTTGTCGCTCTGGCCAAATTGCGCTGGCGGATCGAGCGCGATTACCAGGAACTCAAACAGGAACTCGGGCTCGGGCATTATGAGGGCCGGGGCTGGCGCGGATTCCACCACCACGCCACCCTGTGCATTGCAGCTTACGCCTTCCTCGTTGCCGAGCGGGCGGCGATTCCCCCCTCAAGATGGCGCAAAACCGCAAAACGCACGCCGCCTCGCTTTCCCGCTGGTTATCGGACCCGCGGCGCCGCCGATCAGGCCGGAGCGCCACGTGCCGCGCTCGATCGCGACTGTGCGAAGAAGACTTACGACAGCCCTGGCCCGCAGCCTTGAGCGATGTCCCTGCTGCCTCCGACCACACGCGATGAGAGCAACCAGACATGTGACGCAGTAAGACTAAGTGTTTGGTAGCGGAACGTTGTTGGGATCGCGTAAGTTGTGCGCTTGAGGAGCACGCCTGGCGCTTCGAGCGCTTGGGTCTATCCTGTTCTGCCGGGAGGCGCTGATGCACGCCATCCACCCCAATGCCCGCACCACCCCCACCGTCCGCGCTGAGATCGCCCGATCGCCTGAGCCCACGGGCGTGCTGGCCCGCCGTTACGGCGTGTCGACCGAGACCATCCGCAAGTGGCGCAAACGAGGCCCCGCCGACTGCGAGGACCGCTCCGCGCGGCCCCACAAGCTGCCCTGGAAGGCCAGCGAGGAAGAACGGGCGATTGTCTGCGCCCTGCGCCGCGCGACCGGCTTCCCGCTCGATGATCTCACCTTCGTGTTGACCCACTTCCTCCCGCATCTGAACCGAGACGCCGTCTACCGCATCCTGAAAGCCGAGGGTCTCAACCGCCTGCCGCCCGCCACGCGCACCCGCAAACCCCATGGCGTGTTCAAGGAGTACGAGCTCGGCTTCGTGCATCTGGATGTGAAGCACCTGCCCAAGCTGCGCGACCGCGATGGCGTGACCCGCAAGCGCTATCTCTACGTGGCGATCGACCGTTGCTCGCGCTTCGTGCATCTGGCCGTCAAGGACGACGAGACGACCGCTTCGGCTATCGCCTTCCTGAACGAGGCGATCCGCGCCTTTCCGTTCAGGGTCACCCACGTGCTCACGGACCGAGGCTCGTGCTTTGTCGCGGATGGCTTCGAGGCCGTTTGCCGGAGGCTGAAAGTGGAGCATAGGACGACCCGGCCCTACACGCCCCGCACGAATGGCATGGTGGAGCGCTTCAACGGGCGGGTGCAGCGCGAGGTGCTGGGAATTACGATCCACAGCCACCGTGATCTCGAGGTCCTGCTGCGCGGCTTCAACCGCGCCTACAATGCCCGGCGCCAGCGGGTGCTGGGCGGCGTCTCGCCCGACGCAGCGGTGCGACGACGCATGGAGGCCAAACCTCAGTTGGCCAGCGAGCGCTACGATCCTCCCTCAGACCCTTGCGTCCTCCCGAAAGCCCTTCTCGTCGTCGCTGCCGCCAAGGAGGTCTCGCATCCAGACAACTAGTCCTCTCTGCCCCGACTCACGTCCGTTCCCGCAGACCTTGTCGGGCGCCAATCGCAGGAGCACCAACTCC
>JAJTCL010000413.1 GCA_021323255.1 Propionibacteriaceae bacterium
AGGCGCTCGTCAGGGATTGGCGCGCCGCTACGGATGGAGCGACCGTACGTGCCGTCTTCGACCCGCTGGCGAGCACGATCGAGCGCCGCGAGTCGGTCCCGCAGGCCAGCGGCCACGGCATCGTCGACCCCCTGCTGCGCCAGTGGCTGCGCCGGATAAGACGCATCGCGCTCGGCCTCATGATCATCTGTCCGGTCAACGCCGAGATTGGCGAGCAGCTGCTGCACCCGCGTACGCTCCGCGTCTAGTGACGATCGGGCCCATTCCAGATCCATCGTGCTGCACCTCCTTTGCCGAGGTCGAGCGGTTAGTCAAGCATCGATTGGCGGTCTGATGTAATTGCGCGATGGGTTGGAGCCTAACGCTGTGCTCCGTCGCAACGGCGGCTCCACCGTGGTGAACGCCAACCCTGCGATCGGTGATCTGGCCCTGCTCGGGGACACACGGACCGCGGCGCTAGCTGATGGTCAGGGCCGCATCGTCTGGCTCTGCCTCCCGCGCTTCGATGGCGAACCTGTTTTCGGCGCGCTGATCGCGGGGCCCGGAGGCGGTCAATTCCGCCTCGGCCCAATCGACCAGGCGGAGGTCATTGATCGGCGCTATCGTCCCGGGTCGACGGTGTTGGAAACAACATGGCGGGTTGGCAGCGCGGAGATGCTCCTCACCGAGGGCATGATTAGCGACGTCACAGCCTCGTTGCTCCCGACGTTCTGCCTCGTACGCCGATTGGAAGTCCGCGGTGACACCACTAGTTGCGCCCTGTGCTTCGACCCGCGGTTTGGCATCGAGCGGCGTGAGCCCCATGTCCGAGCTACGCGTACTGCGCTTGTCTGTGAGGATCAAGGAACAGCCTTGTCGCTCACGGTCGATCGTGATGTGGCGCTCCGACCTGGCCGAATGCAGCGAATCGTGCTCGAACCAGACCGGCCGCTTACCGTTGTGCTGAACGCGACTTACCGCGGTCCGCTCAGTCACGTATCGCCACAGGCCGCCTGGCGCGCCTTGGCCGAGGATGACGCCAGGTGGCGTCGGTGGTCGTCGGGAATCAAGTTTGACGGGCCTTTTGCCAACGCGGTTGAGCGCAGCCTGATCACCCTGCGACTACTGACTTACTCGCCTTCCGGCGCGCCGGTCGCGGCTCCGACCACGTCGCTGCCGGAGCTGCTCGGAGGCGGGCGCAACTGGGACTACCGCTACGCCTGGCCGCGCGATGCCAGCATCGGCATCGGTGCCTTCCTTGGCGTCGGTCTTGCCGAACAGGCCCGGGCCTTCCTCTATTGGTTACTGCACGCCAGTCGGCTCGACCGACCTCGTCTACCGGTGCTGCTAACGCTGCACGGACGTCCCGCGCCGTCCGACCGCGAGATTCAGCAGTGGCCTGGCTACGCCGACAGCCGGCCGGTCAGGTTCGGCAATAGCGCCCGTGAGCAGCATCAACTGGACGGATACGGCTGGGTCCTCGATGCCATGTGGCTCATGGTGCGAGCCGGCTATCGGCTCTACGGTGAGACCTGGCGGGCCGCCCAAGCGCTAGCCGACCTTGTCGCCGACCGCTGGCGAGAACCGGATGCCGGCCTGTGGGAGGTACGGGGGGAGCCGGCCCACTATGTGCACTCCAAGCTCATGGCATGGCTGGCACTCGACCGCGCGCTGGGCATCGCCAACAGTCATAAGGTGTCCGCCAAGAGGCGCGTGCGCTGGACTCAGGAGCGGGATGCGCTACGCGCTGACATTCTTGCCAACGGCGTGGACGCCGATCGCGGCATATTCGTGCGCGCTTACGGACGAACCGATCTCGACGCGGCGCTGCTCATACTGCCCCTGATCGGCCTCGAGCCACCTGACTCGCCTCGCACGATCGCCACAATCGCCGCAATCCGGCGCGAACTAGCTGCAGGTGGACCACTGCTTTACCGCTATCCGCCCGGCGAAGACGGGCTCGCCGGACGCGAGGGGGCGTTCCTGCCCTGCTCGTTCTGGCTTGCGCAGGCGCTAGCTGCCACCGGTGCCGCCGACGACGCCACCGCACTCCTAGAGAATCTGACCAACTTCGGCGGGCCGCTCGGCCTTTATAGCGAGGAGGTCGACCCGACGACCGGCGGCCTCCTGGGCAACTATCCGCAGGCGCTTACCCACGCCACTCTGATACAGGCTGCACTTGCCATTCGGGAGGCTACGACGGATCGAGCAGTAACCCCAGCGCAACCCCGTACGCCACGTGAGCCAGCATTGTGACCACCGGCGTCTGACGGCCGTAATTCAGGCCTAACAGACCCGGCGGCTCGAGCGCCGCACCACTGGACAGTCCGGCCCGCTCAGATGCCATACGTGGATGCACTCCGGGCAGCAGCGGCACGATCACCAGTAGCGCCACCGCTCCGTGGAGCACGCCGAGCAGCCCTCCGGCCCACCATGACGACGCTCCCACAGCGGCGAATACAGCTGCATACCCCAGAGCAAATATCTGACCGTTGAGCAGATGAATGAAAAAGCCTGCCACCCGCGCCCGGTCGGGATCAGCGACAAGCAGCGTACCGAGCATCAATGGCAGGTCAAGGCGAGTGAGTCCCGCGAGCTGAGCGCCGATCAACACCGCGGTCAGCGTGGCGGTGGCGATGAGCCCGAAGACCCCCCAACCCAACCAGTCCATCGCATCAACTTCCATATCTGATGTCATCCAGGGACGAACGGTGTCACAGGCCCACTGACTTTGCCGTCGTAACGACCTTGACGAAAAGCTACGACAACCCGTCACTATCTGGCGTCAACCACGTGACTGCTGCTTCCCAATCCTTAAGTGGGCACAGTCATCGGTGTGCAGTGGGCGCTCGAGGAGGCTGGAGTCAATGAGCCGGCAGCCCGTTCAGATCGGTGCGAGCCTGGGCGATGACGGTGCGC
>JAJTCL010000414.1 GCA_021323255.1 Propionibacteriaceae bacterium
TGTCGGCGAGCAGTGGACCCGAGGCGCCGCTACGCGAAGCACTGCCCAGCTCCTCATGATCAAAAGCTGCGATCATCTGAATGACATCGCCATCGTCGGAGTTGATCATGGCGACGATGCTCGCATGCATGCTGCTCAAGTTGTCGAGCCGGCTGGAGGCGAAGAACTCCTGATGGGGCCCGAAGATCGCCGGCTTTGCGGTGTCATACACCCTGAGGTCGTAGCCGTCGATGTCCACAGCCGAGCAGCCGGCGGTCCTGGCGACATGATCAAGAACTTGGATACCCGGATGTCCCACGCTCCACACAGGAGCGGTGTGCAGCTGCTTGTCAAGCTTGAGGCCATCCTCGTTCACGCTGCGATCAAGATGGATAGCCAACTGAGGTATCCGCATGATCGCCTCGGTGCGTACCAGCTGGCTAGTGCCGTCGGTGAGCACCAGCCGACCTGCCAGACCGAGGTCACGATCGAGCCAGGAGTTGAGCAACGGAGCCCCGTAGATCTCTATGCCGAGCTGCTGCCAGCCATATCCGCTGATGTCGGGACGCGGCTTGAGGGTGAAACCGGTCGAATCCGTGTGCGAGCCAAGAATCCGGTACGGCATGAATGATCGAGGAGCATCAGGGATCCGCCACGCGATCAGCGCGCCGTCGCGCACCACGTAATGGCCGCCGGGGTCAGAGCTCCACTCCGCCGACTCCTGCTGTGCGGCAAAGCCTGCCGAGGCCAGCCGCCGGGCGCCCTCCGCGACGGCGTGGTGGGAAGAGGGTGAGGCTTCGACGAAGGTGGCCAAGTCAGCGACATGATCAAGCTCGGACGACATGGATCCAACTTAGGTCACGACCAATCCGGTGTAGATCATCATGCGGATGCGGTGCCTCGCGGAGCCGCCTCCGAGGTTTTGTCGTCCCGCCCAGGCAAGATCTCCACCATGGATGGTGTCGCGGTCATTGCAACGATCTGTGGCCTGGTGGTGGGACTCCTGCTCGGGAGCGTCGCCGGCTGGGCGATCGCGCGTGCCCGTCAGCCGTCCAATACGGCACACGCCCAGATGTTGATCGCACAGGCTCACGGAGAGGCCGCGACGGCGCGCGCGGAAGCAGCGCAGGCGCGAGCAGACGTTGCGCAGGCCCGCAGCGACGTGGCGGAAGCTCGCGGCGAGGCAGCCGCCGCGCAAGCCAGAACGGCAGAGGTGTCCGCTGAGGTGGCCCGCGCAATCGCCCAGCGCGACGCCGCCCTGGCCCGGGCCGGCGAGATCGCCGCAGACCGGGAGTCGATGATCAACCAGTTCAGAGTGCTGTCGACCGAAACACTGGAACGGCAGGGCCAGACGGCCGACGCCCAGGCCGAGGTACGACTCAAGGCAACCGAACATCTGATCATCCCTGTTCGGGAAAGCCTCGACCGGTTCAACGACCGGCTCACCGAAGTGGAGAAAGAGCGTGCCGCCATGTCAGCGGAGCTGCGCACCCAGGTCACCTATGTCCAGCAGACCGGCGAGACGCTACGTCGTGAGACCGCTGCCTTGGTGACTGCCTTACGCAAGCCTCAGATTCGCGGCGCTTGGGGAGAGACACAGCTGAAAAGGGTCGCCGAGCTGGCCGGAATGATCGAACGCTGCGACTTCGATCTGCAGTACACGACCAAGGCCGACGATCGGGTGTTGCGACCGGACATGCGGGTTAACCTGTCCGGCGGCAAGCACCTCTTCGTGGACGCCAAGGTTCCGCTCAACGCCTTCCTCGAAGCCGCCGAGACCGACAACCCAGACACCAAGGCCGAGGCGCTGGCGCGTTATGCACGGAATGTCCGGACCCATATCGATCAGCTCTCCTCCAAGCAGTACTGGAAGGCCGCGGAGAGCCCAGAGTTCGTGGTGCTCTTCCTGCCGAATGAGATGTTCTTCGCCACTGCCCTTGATCAAATTCCAGATCTCTATGACTACGCGGCTACCCGCGACATCGTCTTGGCCACCCCGACGACACTGATCGGGATGTTGCGCGCGGTGGCCTACGGCTGGCGGCAGGCAGCCTTGGCTGAGAGCGCGGCTGAAGTGTTCCGTCTCGGCCGTGAGCTGCACGAGAAACTCGGCCTGATGGGGAACCGCTTCGACAAGCTGGGTCGCGCACTGCGTAGCTCGGTGAACGCCTACAACGAGACGATCGCCACAGTCGAGGGCACCGTGCTGGTCCGCGCCCGGAAGTTCCGCGACCTGAAGGTCAGTGAGAAAGAGCTGCCCGGGCCGACCCAGATCAATGAAGCCGTACGTCAGATCCAAGCCGCCGAACTTGTTGACAATGCGGTTCAGGTCGAGCCGATGGTGGGCCGGCGTCGGCGACGCCGCGCGGGCACCATGCCGGAGGCGGCTGAACTCTACCGACCCGACCCGGATCTCACGGAATTAATCGAGGAGAGCTCGCCTCCAGAGCCCGACTCCGACCAGTCGGTGCAGCGCAGTGTCTGAGAGCTGCTCGCGCAATCGCGCGTGGAATCCGCCTACTTCGTCGTTGCTCACAGAGGAAAGAACGCCTCCGCTCGCCCCTCCTCAGCACGGCGGCGCGCGATTTCCCGACGCTCGCAGCTGTCGACTGGTCCTCTCACTCAGGCTTGATCAATCGTTGATTGCGCTCCGGCGAAGATCCCTACGGAGCTCGGGCGGCAGAGCGAAGACTAACGACTCCTCGGTGAGCCGCTCCTCACGGGCAACTGGAAAGCCCTGGTTAACCAGATAGTCCAAGACGCCTTGGACCAGATCGTCTGGCACCGAGGCTCCGCTCGTCACCCCGACCGAGTCGACGCCAACGAGCCAGGCGGGGTCAATCTCTGATGCGTTGTCGATCCGATGTGCCGCCTTGGCCCCTGCCTCGAGTGCCACCTCCACCAGCCGCACCGAATTG
>JAJTCL010000064.1 GCA_021323255.1 Propionibacteriaceae bacterium
ACGTCGGTTTGCTCCTGCGAGGCGTCCGTGCGCCCCGGCGTGAATGGGATTGTGACATCGTGTCCAGCTTTCTTCGCCGCTTGCTCGATGGCCGCACATCCGCCCAGAACGATCAGGTCTGCGAGCGAGACCTTCGTCCTGCCGGTTTGGTTGTTGTTGAAGTCCTGCTGGATCTGCTCGAGGGTGTGTAGCACCTTGGCCAGTTCGGCCGGGTCGTTGACCTCCCAGTCTTTTTGCGGCATCAGGCGGATCCGCGCCCCGTTGGCCCCGCCGCGCTTGTCGGTGCCGCGGAAGCTCGCCGCCGAGGCCCAGGCGGTGGAGGCCAGCTGGGAGATGGATAGTCCCGACTCAAGAACCTTGGCCTTGAGGCCAGCGATGTCCTCGTCCGTGATCAGTTCATGATCGGCCTCAGGGACGGGGTCCTGCCAGAGCTGCGGCTCTGGAATCCACGGGCCGAGATAGCGCGAGACGGGTCCCATGTCGCGGTGCAGCAGCTTGTACCAAGCCTTGCCGAACGCTTCCGAGAGCTGGTCCGGGTTCTCATAGAAGCGCTTCGAAATCGGCCCATAGATCGGATCCAGCTTCAGCGAAAGATCCGTCGTCAGCATCACGGGCGTGTGTCGCTTTGACGGATCATGAGCGTCGGGCACGGTGTCCTGGGCCTCGGGATTTGTGGGAACCCACTGCCACGCACCGGCAGGGCTCTTGGTCAGGTCCCAGTCGTACCTATATAGATTGTCGAGAAACCCGTTGTCCCACCTCGTTGGTTCGTTAGTCCAGGCGCCTTCGAGCCCGCTGGTTGTCGCGTCGCCGGCCGTGCCGCTCCGGTAGCTGCTCTTCCACCCGAAGCCTTGCTCCTCGATAGGCGCAGCCTCGGGTTCCGGACCGAGGTACTCCGAAGGTGCAGCCCCATGAGTCTTGCCGACAGTGTGGCCGCCAACAATGAGCGCAACCGTCTCCTCGTCATTCATCGCCATGCGACGGAACGTCTCTCGGATGTCCCGGGCGCCCATGAGCGGGTCGGGGATGCCGTTCGGGCCCTCCGGGTTCACATAGATGAGGCCCATTTGAACTGCGGCAAAATGCCCATGGAGCTCTCGGTCGCCGCTGTAACGCTCATCTCCTAGCCATGTGTCCTCAGGGCCCCAGAAGATCTCCTCGGCCTCCCAGATGTCCTCCCGTCCGAAGCCGAAGCCGAACGTCTTGAAGCCCATGGACTCATAGGCGCAATTGCCGGCGAAGATGATCAAATCCGCCCAGGAGATCTTGCGGCCGTACTTCTGCTTGATCGGCCAGAGCAACCGGCGCGCCTTGTCGAGGCTCGCGTTGTCCGGCCAACTGTTGAGAGGGGCGAAGCGCTGAGCGCCGCTGCCGCCACCGCCCCTACCATCGGCGATGCGGTACGTCCCAGCGGCGTGCCAACTCATCCGGATGAAGAGGCCGCCGTAGTGGCCGTAGTCGGCGGGCCACCAGTCTTGCGACGTTGTCATCAGCTCGAAAATGTCTCGCTTCAGCGCATCTACGTCGAGGGTCTTAAACGCTTCTGCATAGTTGAAATCCTCCCCCATCGGATCGGACAGGGGCGAGTGTTGGTGGAGAACCTGCAGGTCCGGCTGATTCGGCCACCAGTCCCGATTCGACATTGGCCGAGTCGCCTTGGGGGTCGGGGCGGGGATTACTGGGTTTTCGCTTTCGCTGAAGCGTTCAGACACGTCGGTCGCCTCTCAGGAGTTCCTTATGGCTGGTTGCTCGCCCTTTGTCGGTGTTTGTCTGGTGAGGGCTAAAGAAATCGGCGGATGGCTTGGTCAAACCTGGTTACGTGATCGAGCGCGAGCTGAGCAGCTGAGTCGCCATCGCCGTCGGCGATCGCTTCGAGCAGGAAAGCGTGATCACGGATGTGCTCGACCAGGTCCGGCAACTTGTCGATCACCAGGCACCAGATCCGGGTGGCCAGGTTGTCGTAGCGGATCAGAACGTTTTCCAAGTGAGCGTTGGCGCTGGCGCGATAGATGAGATGGTGGACGCTCATGTCCTCGCGTAGGAAATTGTTCCGATCCCCGTCAGCGATCTCCAGATGACGGATCTTCTCGGCTGCATCTCGCAGTTCGGCGCGCAGGCGTGGAGTTGCGTTTTCAGCTGCCCGGCGGGCCGCATGTGGCTCTAAGAGCTGCCGAATGTCAGAGATCGCGCCAAGCTCGGTGACGTCAACGGTGGTGGCGAAAGTGCCGCGTCGAGAGTAAGAGACGACCAGGTGATCGGTCTCCAGTCGCTTCAGTGCCTCGCGTACGGGGGTGCGGCCCACCCCGAGTTCGGCGGCGAGCGCACCGTCGTTGATCGGACTGCCGGGCCGAATGTCGAGCATGATCAGCTTCGTTTTGATGCGCTCATAGGCGATGGAGGCCAGGGAGGCTGCGGGGTCGAGCCCGTCGTGCAGGTCCTGCGTCTCTTGGATCGTCATGGTCGCCACCCCTCGCGCTCTCGCGGTTGACATTCTGTCATCCCGGGAAGCATACTCGTCTTCAGTGATTGATATACTAGTCACATACTAATCTTAGTCCAGGAGAGGCGAAGTGCCCGACGTTTTGACACGTTCCTTGGCGGATATCGACCCGGAGGTGCAGTCGGCGGTTGCGGCGGAACTGCGACGGCAGCAGGAAACGCTGGAGATGATCGCATCCGAGAACTTTGCCCCGATCGCGGTAATGGAGGCGCAGGGCTCGGTCCTGACAAACAAGTACGCCGAGGGCTACCCAGGTCGGCGCTACTACGGTGGCTGCGAACACATCGACGTCATCGAGCAGCTCGCCATCGATCGAATCAAGTCACTGTTCGGCGCCGAGTTCGCGAATGTGCAGCCTCACTCGGGCGCGCAGGCAAATGCCGCCACGATGTCCGCGCTACTGCAGCCTGGGGACACCATTCTTGGCTTGTCGCTTGCTCACGGGGGACACCTCACTCACGGCATGCGGATCAACTTCTCCGGCCGGCTGTATAACGTGATCCCCTACGAGGTGAGCAAAGAGGACATGCTCATCGATATGGCTGAGGTCGAGCGGCTTGCGCTGCAGAACCGGCCTAAGCTGATCATTGCCGGCTGGTCGGCGTACGCCCGGCAGCTCGACTTCGCCGAGTTCCGCCGCATTGCCGATCTCGTCGACGCCTACCTTCTGGTCGACATGGCCCACTTCGCCGGCCTGGTGGCCGCTGGCCTGCATCCCAGTCCGGTGCCGTATGCGCACGTCGTCACGACCACCACGCACAAGACGCTGGGCGGTCCGCGGGGCGGGGTGATCTTGAGCAATGACGCCGCCATCGCGAAGAAGATCAACTCCTCGGTCTTCCCAGGGCAGCAGGGTGGGCCACTCGAGCACGTGATCGCCGCCAAGGCGGTCGCTTTCAAACTGGCGGCGGAGCCGGAGTTTGCCGAACGCCAGCACCGCACCCTTCGCGGCGCCCAGATCATCGCCGAACGGCTGCTCGACCCTGAGGTCGCTGCCGCCGGGGTGTCCGTGGTCACCGGCGGCACCGACGTCCACCTTGTGCTGGTTGATCTGCGCGACTCCGACCTGGACGGCCAGCAGGGCGAGAACCGCCTGCACCAGATCGGCATCACCGTGAACCGCAATGCCGTGCCGTTCGATCCGCGGCCGCCGATGGTGTCATCCGGACTGCGGATCGGAACGCCCGCGCTGGCCACCCGCGGCTTCGGTGACGACGACTTCCAAGAGGTCGCCGACATCATTGCCACCGCGCTCCAGCCCGATTTCGACGATGAGGTGGCCAAGAGTCTTCGTCAACGTGTATCCATCCTTGCGGCCAAGCACCCCCTCTACTCGCAACTCGACGACTCGAACGGAGTGCGGTGATGGCGGAACTCCTGCCCGATCACCCCGACTTCCTCTGGCGCAACCCGGAGCCTAAGTCCTCCTACGACGCCGTGATCGTCGGCGCCGGCGGGCATGGTCTGGCCACCGCCTACTACCTGGCGAAGAACCACGGGATCACCAATATCGCTGTACTGGAACGCGGCTGGCTGGCCGGCGGGAACATGGCGCGCAATACCGCGATCATCCGTTCCAACTATCTGTGGGACGAGACGTCGGCGATCTATGAGCACTCGCTGAAGCTTTGGGAGGGCCTCCCTGCCGAGCTCGAGTACGACTTCTTGTTCAGCCAGCGTGGCGTGATGAACCTCGCCCACACTCTCCAGGACGTTCGGGATTCGGTTCGTCGCGTTAGTGCGAACAAGCTCAACGGCATCGACGCCGACTGGCTGGATGCCAAACAGGTCAAAGAGCTCTGCCCGATCATCAACATCAGCTCTCATGTCCGCTACCCGGTGCTCGGCGCCACCTTCCAGCCGCGTGGCGGTATCGCCAAGCATGACCATGTCGCCTGGGCGTTCGCCCGCAAGGCCGACGAGATGGGTGTCGATCTGATCCAGAACTGTGAGGTCACTGGCTTCGTCAAAAACGGTAACCGGGTGGTCGGGGTCAAGACCAGCCGGGGGACGATCGCCACCGAGAAGGTGGGCCTGTCCGCCGCCGGACACTCAAGCGTGCTTGCCAAGCTCGCTGGCTTCGATCTGCCGATTCAGTCTCATCCGCTGCAGGCGCTTGTGTCCGAGTTGCACCAGCCGGTGCATCCGACGGTGGTCATGTCCAATCACGTGCACGTCTACGTTTCTCAGGCCCACAAGGGTGAGCTCGTCATGGGCGCCGGCATCGACGCCTACAACGGCTACGGGCAGCGCGGCGGTTTCCACGTCATCGAGCACCAGATGGCGGCGGCCGTCGAGTTGTTCCCGATCTTCGCCCGCGCCCATCTGTTGCGGACCTGGGGCGGCATCGTCGACGTCACCCTCGACGCGTCTCCGATCGTGGGCCGGACGCCGGTGGACAACCTGTTTGTGAACTGTGGCTGGGGGACCGGCGGCTTCAAGGGAACCCCCGGTGCCGGCTGGACATTCGCGCACACCATCGCGACCGGTGCGGCCCACCCGCTCAACGCACCCTTTTCGCTCGAGCGGTTCGTCACCGGAGCACTCATCGACGAACATGGCGCCGCGGGCGTGGCGCACTGAGAGGACCTGGCAGTGATCTTGATCGAGTGCCCGAACTGCGGGCCCCGCGACGAAACCGAATACCAGTACGGCGGCGAAGCGCATGTGGCATATCCGGAGGACCAGCAGTCGCTCAGCGACGAGGAGTGGGGCCGCTACCTGTTCTACCGGCAGAATCCGCAGGGTCTCTTCGCTGAGCGGTGGGTCCACTCGGCCGGGTGTCGCAAGTGGTTCAACGTAGTCCGCGACACCGTCACGTACCGCATCGACGCCGTGTACCGGCTCGGTGACCCGCGTCCGACTGTGCCTGGAGAAACCCCATGAGCACCCAGCCTCGTCGCCTCAGTGCGGGCGGCCGTATCGACCGCTCGACCGAGCTCAACTTCACCCTCGATGGACGGTCCTATATCGGGCATCCCGGCGACACGCTGGCCTCCGCACTGCTGGCGGCGGGCGTGATCGAGACGGCGCCATCCATCTACCGCGCCCGCCCGCGGGGGATCGTCTCAGCCGGCGTCGAGGAGCCTAACGCGCTGGTAAACGTCCGGCGCCCAGATCAGAGCGTGATCGAGCCAATGGTTCCAGCGACGACGCTGGAGCTTGTCGACGGCATCGAAGCGACCTACGTCTCCGGAGTTGGTGACCTCGACCCGGCGGACGACACCTCGGTCTACGACAAGAAGTACGTCCACACCGACGTTCTGGTGATCGGTGGCGGCCCGGCTGGCCTCACTGCGGCCCGGGAGGTTGCGGCCACTGGCGCGCGGGTGATATTGATCGACGATCAACCCGAACTCGGCGGCTCGCTGCTGTCGGAACCAGGCGCCACCGTTGACGGGGTGTCTGCCCAGGAGTGGCTGTCGCGGATCGAGTCGCAGCTCCGGGCCGGCCCGGAAGCCACCATCCTCACCCGCACGAGCGCCTTCGGCAACTACGACGCGAACTACGTCATCGCCGTGCAGAGTCGCACCGACCACCTCGGCGCTGCCGGTGTCGGACATGCTTTCGCGGGGGTGTCTCGTCAGCGGCTGTGGCACATCCGGGCTAAGCAAGTTGTGCTGGCCACCGGTGCGCACGAGCGCCCGCTGGTGTTCGCCAACAACGACCGTCCCGGCGTCATGCTGGCCTCGGCGGTCCGTACCTACCTCAACCGGTACGGCGTTGCGGCGGGAACACGGGTCGTCGTCGCCACCACCAGCGACAGCCCTTATGCGATGCTGCCCGAACTCGCCGCCGCAGGTATCGAGGTCGTCACGGTCGCCGACGCTAGGCCCACGCTGTCCGCGGCGGCCCGCGCGGCGCTGGCCGCCGGCTTCAACGTGGCTCCGACAGCGACGGTGGTGGACACCGCCGGTAGCCAACGGGTCAGTGCAGCGGTGGTCGGCGTCATCGACGAGGCCAGCAACATCGTCGGGCCCTCGACCGAGGTCGCCTGCGATCTCGTTGCCGTCTCGGGCGGGTGGAGCCCTGTCGTCCACCTGCACAGCCAGCGTCAAGGCAAACTGCGCTGGGATGACGAGCTCGTCGCGTTCCTGCCTGCCGGCGACGTGGAGGGCCAGCAGATCGTCGGTGCCGCGCGTGGCAGCTTCACCCTTGAGGCGTGTCTGGCCGACGGTTCCAGGGCCGGCGTCACCGCCTCCTCAAACGCAGGGTTCGTCACCGACAGCGGTGAGCACACCTTGTCGATGTCGATCAAGGGTGCCCAGCCTGCCGGCACCACACAGACGCTCTGGGTTGTTCGAGGCCAAGACGGCGACCTCGCCGGGCTCGACACACACTTCGTCGACCTTCAGCGGGACCAGACCGTCAAGGACGTGCTTCGCGCCACCGGTGCGGGCATGCGCAGCGTCGAGCACATCAAGCGCTACACGTCCATCAGCACAGCCAACGATCAGGGTAAGACGTCTGCGGTCAACGCCATTGGACTGATCGCCACGGCCCTGAACAACGGGGCGACCCCTGGCCAGGTGGGGACGACCACCTACCGCGCCCCGTACGCACCGGTCGCCTTTGCCGCGCTCGCGGGACGCGACCGTGGAGATCTGTTCGATCCCCCTCGACTCACCTCGATCCACCCCTGGCACGTTGCCCACCAGGCCGAGTTCGAGCTCGTCGGGCAATGGCTACGTCCCTGGTACTACCCCAACGATGGTGAGTCGCTGGACGACGCCGTGCTGCGGGAGTGCACCGCGGCGCGGACCTCGGTGGGGATGATGGATGCCACCACGCTCGGCAAGATCGAGCTGCGTGGCGCTGATGCCGGTGAGTTCTTGAACCGGATCTACACCAATGCGTTCAAGAAACTCGCATCTGGATCGGCCCGCTACGGGGTGATGTGCACCCCCGACGGCATGATGTTCGACGACGGCGTCACCTTGCGGCTCGACGAGCGCCGCTACTTCCTCACCACAACCACCGGCAACGCCGCTCGAGTTCTCGACTGGCTGGAGGAGTGGCATCAGACCGAGTGGCCGACGCTCGAGGTGACCATGACCTCAGTCACCGAGCAGTGGACCACGGTCGCCGTCGTCGGCCCGAAATCCCGCGCCGTCATCGCCAAGGTCGCGCCCGATCTGGACGTGGACAATGACGCATTCCCCTTCATGACGTTCCGTGAGACCACACTCAGCTCCGGCGTACCCGCCCGGATATGCCGCATTTCTTTCTCCGGAGAGCTGGCGTTTGAGGTCAATGTGTCCGGCTGGTACGGCCAGCAGGTCTGGGAGGACATCTACGCAGCCGGCGAAGAGTTCAACATCACCCCGTACGGCACCGAGACAATGCACGTCCTCCGCGCCGAGAAGGGCTACCCGATCGTCGGCCAGGACACCGATGGAAGCGTCACACCGCAAGACTCCGGCATGGAGTGGGTCGTCTCCAAGGTCAAGGATTTCGTCGGCAAGCGGTCCTATGCCCGTTCCGACACTGCCCGCACGGACCGGAAACACCTGGTGTCGGTCTTGCCGTCGGATCCGACCTTGCGGCTTCCGGAGGGGACCCAGTTGATCGGTCACACGGTGGCGGTGAATGCGGGCATTGAGCCGGTGCCCATGCTGGGCCACGTGACCTCCAGCTACCACAGCGCCGCGCTCGGTCGCTCGTTCGCGCTGGCGTTGATCAAGAACGGCCGCAACCTTATTGGCCAGACTCTCACGGCTGCGGTGGGTGACCGTCTCGTCGATGTCGTCGTCGCCGAAACCGTCCTCTACGACCCTGAAGGGAAGCGCCGCGATGGTTGAGTCAGCCGTATTGGGAGCCGCGACGGAGTCCGTGACGGGGCTTCGGCCGGTAAGTCCCGCAGCCCATCTGGCTGTCAAGTTCGCTGCCGCAGAGGTCAGCGGTCCCCGTGCCGTCCGGATCCGCGAGGTGCCGTTTCTGACGATGGTGGGGCTGCGAGCTGTTCCCGGCGCCGCCGCCGCGCTTCAGATCGAGAGTCGCCTCGGGATCTCGCTGCCGTCCGCCTGTGGCGCCGTCACCACTGGCGACGGGGTCTCGGTGCTCTGGCTGTCACCTGACGAATTCCTCGTGGTGTCCGATAGGCAGCCAGCAGAGTTGACGGCGGCGCTCGTCGAGGCTGTCGAGGACGAGCCGGGCTCAGCGATCGACCTGTCTGCCAACCGTACGACGTTCGAGCTCGGCGGCCCGACGGCGCGGGAGGTCTTGGAGAAGGGCTGTCCGTTGGACCTGCATCCGCGCACCTTCGAGGTCGGCACGGCGTACGTGACGCTGATCGGATCGGTTCCGGTTGTCTTGTGGAAAGTCGAAGAGGAGCTGTACCGGCTACTTCCGCGATCCTCATTCGCCGACTTCCTGGGGCGCTGGCTGCTCGACGCCATGGCCGAGTTCAAGGCGCCGGAGCTTCCCTGATGGCACTGAGCGTCCTGGACATGTTTACCGTCGGCATCGGCCCCTCGTCGTCCCACACAGTCGGGCCGATGCGCGCCGCTGGCTTGTTCACCGATGGACTACGGGACGCTGGGCTGCTTGATGACGTGGAGCGTGTCCAAACGGAGCTATTCGGGTCGCTTGGCGCAACCGGACACGGCCACGGCTCAGACAAGGCCGTCATCCTCGGCCTGCAAGGCAACCGGCCGGAGACCGTGGACATCGACACCGCTAATCAGCAAGTAGCGCGAGCCGCATCCTCCGGCAAACTTGTCCTCGCCGGTGGTCGTTCCATCGACTTCTCTCGACGCGACGATGTCACCATGCACCGACGGCGGAGCCTGCCTGCGCACCCCAACGGCATGATCTTCCGAGCTTTCGGTGCCGGTGGGTCCGTCCTGCGTGAAAGCACCTATTACTCCGTCGGTGGTGGTTTTGTCGTCGACGAACACGCAGTCGGCGTCGATCGGATCGTGGAAGACGACACACCTGTGCGGCATCCGTTCACCACTGGTGCGCAGCTGTTGGAGATCTGTCGCCGCGAAGGCTTGAGCATTAGCGAGATCATGCTCGCCAACGAACTTTCATGGCGGACGGAGGATGCGCTACGCGCTGAGCTGCTGCACATCTGGGCGGTCATGAAGGAATGTGTCCACAAAGGCTGCACTCGTACCGAGACGGTCCTTCCCGGCGGTTTACGAGTGCCGAGGCGTGCCCCGAAACTGTTGGCCGATCTCGAGGCCACCCATGACGAGTCCGATCCGATGGGTGCGATGGATTGGGTCAACCTCTTCGCCTTGGCCGTCAACGAGGAGAACGCTTCCGGGGGGCGCATTGTCACGGCCCCGACCAATGGTGCCGCAGGCATCATCCCGGCCGTGTTGCACTATTACGAGAAGTTCATCGCCGGTGCGAACGACGACGGCGTGGTCCGCTTCCTGCTGACCGCTGCGGCCATAGGGATCTTGTTCAAGGAGAATGCGTCCATCTCCGGGGCCGAGGTCGGGTGCCAGGGAGAGGTCGGATCAGCCTGTGCAATGGCGGCCGGCGGGCTGTGTGAGGTTCTCGGGGGAACGCCTGAGCAGGTGGAGAATGCCGCGGAGATCGGCATCGAGCACAATCTGGGCCTCACCTGCGATCCTGTCGGCGGCCTGGTGCAGATCCCTTGCATTGAACGGAACGCCATGGCCAGCAACAAGGCCATCAATGCGGCACGTATCTCGCTGCGCGGCGACGGCAGCCATAAGGTCTCGTTGGACAAGGCGATCAAGACGATGCGCGAGACCGGCGCTGACATGAAGATCAAGTACAAGGAAACATCACGCGGCGGCCTTGCCGTCAACGTCATCGAGTGCTGACGGCGCGGTCGCGCCCTGACTTCGCGGCTCAGATCAGACAATGAGGCGAGACGAAGGAGTCATTCTTGTTGCCGGACACGATGGCTGCCGTGCTCCTTAGCGGTCACGGCGGATTAGAGAAACTTGATTACCGAACCGATGTGCCAGTTCCGCGCCCGGCGAAGGGCGAGGTATTGATCCGAGTCACGGCCGCCGGCATCAATAACACCGATGTCAACACGCGCATCGGATGGTACTCAAAAGTTGTCCACTCAGAGACCGCCGACGGTGGCGCCGCCGGGTTCGACACCGTGGACCAGTCAGACGCCTCGTGGTCGGGCGAACCCCTTCGGTTCCCGCGAATCCAAGGTGCTGACGTGTGCGGTCATATTGTCGACGTTGGCCAGGATGTCTCCCGCGAACGAATCGGCGAGCGAGTTCTCGTC
>JAJTCL010000415.1 GCA_021323255.1 Propionibacteriaceae bacterium
CGTCGGCGAGCGATTGCAGCTGCGATCCTTGGGTCGGGAGGAACGGTGCCCCTACGGTCAGCGCGGCGCCCACCAATGACCAGCCGACTGTGACCAATGTCCTGACAGGAACTGTCACCGATGTCCTGTCAGAGCGCAAGTTGGCCTGCGCTGCTTCGGGAAGTGATGACCGTCAGCGAAACATCGGTTCTGGCTCTGACACGATGTGGCAGGTCCCAGGCGAGCCAGCGGGAGATGCCCGGCGGCAGCGTTGAGAGGATGATCTCGTCGAATCGCCGTTGGGCAAGTGTCTTGTCGATGGCCTTCATCGGGTCCGGGTTGCCCACGGCGCCGTCAGCTGTAGCGCCGATCTGGCGGAGACGGTGCAATTCGGTGTCGAGATTGGACTTCGCCTCAGCAATGCATTGGTCACGCGTTCGGACGTCGGCCGCGCCTGGAGGCTGGTCGGGGTCGACGGGAAACGCGCCGCTGAACCGTCACGGCTTTCGTGCCGTTCTCATACGGGCTGCTTCTCGGGGTTGAGGGCAGCGTAGTGGGCTTGCTCGTATTCGACGGGTGGGACCATTCCCAGCGACCCGTGTAGTCGGCGGTGGTTGTACCAATCCACCCAGCCGGCGGTGGCGTATTCGACATCGGCGAGGGTTTTGTAGGGGCTGGCGTGGAAGACGGTCGTGCCGATGCATTCGGTCTTGAAGAGCCCGATGATGCTTTCCATTAAGCCGTTGTCGTAGGCGTCGCCGACCGTCCCAATGGATGGGGCGATGCCCTCCAGGGCGAGGTGCTCGGTGAACCGGATCGCGGTGTATTGGCTGCCGGCGTCGTGGTGGTGGATCAGCTCGCCCGGCGTAACGGGGTGGCCGTGGCGGTCGCGGTCCCATAGCGCGATCCGCAGCGGGGTCAAGACCAGCTCGGTGCGCTTGTCGCTGGCAGCATGCCAGGCCACGATCTTTTGGCCGAACACGTCGACGATGAAGGCGACGTAGCTGAACCCGGCCCAGGTGCGGCAGTAGGTGAAGTCGGCCACCCAGACCCGGTTGGGCGCCGCAGCCTGGAACTTCCGGTTCAGCAGGTCGGCCGCCCGCAGCCCGTCCTTGGTTGGGACGGTGGTGCGGACACCTTTACCGCGGCGGATCCCGTTCCGGCCTAGATCGCCCATGAGGCGGTCGACGGTGCAAAACGCCACCTGATGGCCGGCCCGCCGCAGGTAGTGGGTCATCTTGCGCCGACCGTAGAGTCCTTCCGGGGTGCCTTCGGTGGCCAAGATGGCGTCGGTGATCACCGCGTCGGACACGGTTCGGGTTGCCGGCCGCCGGCCCTGTTTCCAGGCCCGGTAGGTCCGCGCGGCGACCGGGCAGCCCTGCTCGCGCAGCACCCGACAGGTCGACTCGACCGCGCGGCCGTCGGCTCTCATATCGTCGATGAACGCCATGATCAGCGGTTGCGGGAGTCGAGCTCTCCCGCGAAGAAAGTTGTTGCCGCACGCAGGATCGCGACGTCTTCTTGGAGGCGCCGGTTCTCTGCCTTGAGCCGTTTGATTTCGGCATGCTCGACCGAGGTGATCCCCGGCCGACCACCGCCATCAACCTCGGCCTGCACCACCCAGCGGCGAACCGTCTCCCGACCCAGACCGAGTTGCTTGGCCACCGCCTGCGCGGCCGCGGTCTGCGACGGATAGTCCTGCTGATGCTCCTGGACCAGCCGGACCGCCCGAGCCCTCAGCTCGGAGTTGATCTTCTTAGGCATGTCGCCATCCTTCCTAACTCAGAAAGGAACGGCATGGAACCCGTGACGATTCATGGTGTGCCTGTGTCGTCGACACACTGGCAGGACGGTCTCGAGTTCGACGATTTGGCTGAGGATGACCAGCGTTCGGCTGCTGATAGCTGCGCCGTCTCTGTTTCGACGAGTTGGCCACGACCGTCGCAGGGCTCGGCCAGCCAACTTTGATGCTGCTCTGACCAGTCGACGAGCCCGCACCTTTCGTACAGGGCTCCCACTGGGATCCAGCCGGCTAGGTGCAAGTGGCCGGGAAGGGCATGGTTCGCCCGACAGGGCCACGGTTACGGCAGAAGAGCAATCCCTGCTGATGCAAGTCGTAGATGATGCCGGAGATGGCGTTGGGATAGTTCGTGTTCAGGTGCCCCAGAACCACACCGCTCGCCTTGGCGGACCATGGCGAGTTTCGGACGATATAGCGGATGCTTGACGTGCTTCGGCGACTGCCGTTGACGTACTGCCAGTCCCGGGTATCGATCGTCCAGGTACAGATGCGAAAGCCAAGACTGCCCGCAATACTGGACACCCGCGAGTTGTACGCGCCATACGGTGGCCGTAGACGATTGCTGTAGATGCCATTGCGGATCTGCCAACTCACACTCGAGTCCGATAACTGGGTCAGATTGGGGTGGGAGTACGTATGGTTGAGCACCCAGTGGCCCTGCTGCCTGAGCGTTGAGACGATGCCGGGGTAGTTCTTGGCGTACTGGTTGATGAGGAAGAACGCAGCCCGGATGTTGCGTGACTGCAGGTAGGCCCCGATGCGGGTCGCCCGGTACGGGTCGCCGTAAGCCCAATCGTCGAACGTCAGCAGCACCCGACCAGAAGTGTTGCCGCAGCGCGAGTTGTAATAGGTGGCGGCTTGAGCCGGCGCCGCTTGAGTGGTAACCAGACCTGCGAACAGGACCGCCAAGGCGACGGCTGTGACCAATCTTCGCACCATGGTGCCCCCCCGAGCGATTTGCGCGGAACATACCGCATCGTTTTGCCTTGTGCCGGGTATCTCGCAGCCTCCGACGCGAACCACTTGTAGGAGTGCACGGTCAAGCCAACTAAGGACACGGATCGAGCTGTCGAGATCGAGAAAGGTCGGCGGCACGGTCCGGGAGCAGGCC
>JAJTCL010000416.1 GCA_021323255.1 Propionibacteriaceae bacterium
AGGGGATCGGCGTTCTCGCCGGCCTGCCCTCGCCTTTCACCGCAACCCGTTACCACTCCCTTGCGATCGAACCGGCGACCCTGCCCAGCACGCTGGAAGTTACCGCAGCCACTCCCAGCGGAGTGATCATGGCGGTACGCCACCGCGAACTGCCGGTTGAAGCGGTGCAATTCCATCCCGAGTCAGTGCTGACAGAGTGGGGTTACCAGATGCTGGCCAATTGGCTCGCCATCTGCGGCGATGCGGAGGCCCCAGAGCGAGCCGTCGGCATGGCCCCGCTTATGTCGGCACGCTGACCTAACCCCAGGGTCCGGCTGTTGCCTCACCTCACCCCACGCGCTCGCCGCGCTCCGGCGACAGCACTTCAACCGAGCCCAGGCCCCGTTCGGACAGGGCCGCCCGGAGCTGGTCGGGCGTGCCCGCCAGGATGGGAAACGTGCCCCAATGGAGGGGTACCACAGTGGAAACGCCAAGCAGCTCCACCGCCTTGGCGGCTGCGCGAGGACCCATCGTGAAGTGGCCGCCGATGGGCAAGAAGGCGACGTCCGGGCGGTGCAACTCGCAAATGAGCGCCATGTCCCCGAACACATCCGTGTCTCCGGCGAGATAGACGCGCCGTCCGTTCTCCAGCTGGAGCACGAACCCGACCGGCTCACCGAGGTTAAGCACCACCTTCTGGTGTGAAGCCCAGTCCGCGGCGGAATGGGCTGCGTGAACCATGGTGATCTCGATGCCCCGGACGGTGACGGTGCCACCCTTGTTCATTCCGACGACCTCGGCCGAGGTGTTCAGTTCGGCCAGCCACAGGCTCATCTCGTGGATGCAGGGCCAGACTGGGGATGTGCGCGAGGCGATGGTAACCGCGTCGGACCGATCCATAGCGCCGACCTCTCCGCCCAGATGATCGAAGTGGCCATGGCTGACCAGCAGAACATCACAGCGATCGACCGAGTCTGCAGCTCGGGGGGACGTGGGGTTGCTGAACCACGGATCCAGAATCAGGTGCGTCCCGGCCTGGGTCTCGATCTCGACACAGGAATGGCCGTACCAGGTAAAGGCGAATCCAAGGTCGGACATGGGTAGATCTCCTCGCGGGGTGGGTTGTCGCAAGCGTAACCAGTGGCCCGGCGTAGAACTGCCGGTAATCCAAGGATCGTGTGCGTTAGACCCGTGTCCTGACCCGCCGTACGAGCCAGTTGGCAGATGGCGGCCAATGCCTCTGCGTACGCCTCGTCTGGGCCCCGGCGGCCTGCTACACCGACGTCCGGGCCGACATCGACAAGATCGACGTGCCAGCGTTGATCATGCACGGCACTGGGGACCGCAACGTACCCATTGACATCACAAGCCGCCAGTTCGCCCGGATGTTGCCTAGCGCCACCTACATCGAGATCGAGGGTGCTCCGCACGGCATGTTGTGGACGCACGGCGAGGAGATCAACAAGGTGCTGCTGGAATTTCTGGCCTGATCGGTGACGGAGCCGGGCCGGTTTAGCGTACGCCGCGCGGCCGGAACTGCACACTGATCCGCGGACCGACGGGCCGAGCGGTCTTAGGGATCGCATGCTCCCAGGTGCGCTGACACGATCCGCCCATCACCAGCAGATCTCCGTGACCGATCAGGTGTCTGATGGTTGCGCCGCCACCTCGCGGGCGCAGCAGGAAGTGGCGCGGCGACCCGAGCGAGATGATCGCCACCATGGTGTCCTCGGACTTGCCGCGCCCGATGGTGTCACCGTGCCAGGCGACTGAGTCGTTCCCGTCGCGATACAAGCACAAGCCGGCGGTCGCGAACGGCTCACCGAGTTCGGGCTCGTAGTGGGCATTCAGGGCCTCGCGGGCCGTCACCAGATCAGGGTGGGGAAGTGGGTCGTCTTCGCCATAGAAGCTCAGCAGTCGTGGGACATCGACAACCCGCTCATACATTTGTCGCCGCTCGGCTTTCCAGGGCACCTGCTCCAGGAGATCTTCAAAGACAGTACTGGCGCCGCTCAACCAGCCGGGCAGCAGGTCGATCCAGGCGCCTCGGCCAAGAGACTGCCGGGTCATCATCCCGCCCAGCGGCCCAAGGGCGAGATGGTCGGTCGGAGTCAAATCGAAAAGAGACGTCTGAACGCTGGACATAGCGCCATTTTAGCACAGGTATTCGATTGTGCTGTCGATTATCTGGGCGTCCTGGATTGGCCCTGGTTCCCCGCCGGCCCCTCCGAGGCTGTCGATGTTGGTGTGTTGGTCGGCTGCCGCGTCGTTTGCTGGGTCGGCCGCTCGGTCGGTTGCTCGGTCGGTTGCTCGGTCGGTTCGTCGGTTGTTGGTGGCGGCTCAGGTGGGGGGGCGGTAGCAAGGGTGAGTTCGATTCTGGTGTCGCGATCGACTGTTGCTCCTGCCCGTGGGCTCTGGTCGATGACCGTGCCAGCAGGCTGGGAACTCTCCCGCCGCACAAATTCCGGCTCACCGAAACCGGCATTCCTGGCCTCCCGGATCGCCGCGCCGCGACTCAAACCTTCGAAGTTCGGAACCTCCGACTTGCCGGTGGCGTACCGCACGGTGATCTTGCTATCCAGCGGCACGGTGGAGCCCTCCTTGGGCGAGATGCTGATCACCTCGCCTGGTTTGGTGTCGGGATCCTCGCTCTTGGCTGCCACCGTATTGACGTTGCTGAACTTCAGGTCATCGAGGGTGTTTTCAACGTCTTTGACATCATCGCCGACCAGGCCATCGGGGATGGTTTCGGTCTTGGGGCCCTCATTCAAGGTGATGATGACGGTGCTGTTGACATTCACCTCGGTGCCGCCGACAGGTTCCTGCGCCGTGATCGTGCCCTTGGTTTCCTCGTTGCCGTTCGCTGTCTTGACCTCGACCTGAAGGTTGTTCGCGATGAGCTGG
>JAJTCL010000417.1 GCA_021323255.1 Propionibacteriaceae bacterium
AAACCGATGGCCGAGAACGCCGAGACCGCTCAGCTGATGGTGGAGGCGGCAGAGCGCAACGACCGGGTCCTCGATGTCTCCTTCAACCATCGGCGACGTGGGCACGTACAAGTTCTCAAAAAGATGATCGACGACGGCCTCCTTGGTCCGATCTACTACGCCAAGACCGGTTGGCTGCGCCGCGAGGGGATTCCGGGACTCGGCAGCTGGTTCACCCGGCGAGCCGTTTCAGGCGGCGGACCGCTGATGGATCTCGGAGTGCACATGCTCGATATCGCGCTCTACCTGCTGGACGAGCCGCGGGTTCGGGCGGTCAGCGCGGCGACATACGCAGAGTTCGGTCCACGGGGAAGGGGTAGCTCGCCGTCGCCGTTCATGCGCAAGACCGGAATGCAGCCCGGCGCCTTTGATGTGGAGGATCTCTCGAGTGCCTTCTTACGACTTCAAGGGGGAGGCACATTGCTACTGGAGTCGAGCTGGGCGCAATGGATCCCGAAAGATCATTGCTATGTGACGCTCTACGGCTCCGACGGCGGCGCCAGTATCGACTGGGGCGCGCCGGATGACCCCGATCGCAGCCTCAGCGTCTGGACCGAGAAAGCGGGCGTGCCAGCGACCCTGCATCCGAACATTCCACCTGATGGCCTGCATGCCGAGTCTGTCATGGACTTCATCGCCAGAGTGCAGTCAGGTGACTACACCAACCATCGCGGCAAGCAGGCCTTGGCCCGAGCGGTCGTGATCGACGCCTGTTATGCCTCTGCCGAGAAGGGCACCGAGGTCACCCTTGACTACTCATCGCGGACGCCAACGTCATGACAGGACTTGTCAGAACGTGTTGAACCTCTCGCACAACTGAGCCCGACGAATCGGCAGAATGAGGCGGGTGATCGAAGGATTCGAGATCGGCCATCACACCGCCGACGCCGAGGGCTGGCTAACTGGGACGACCGTTGTACTGGCTCGGGACGGCGCGGTCGGTGGGGTGGACGTACGGGGAGGTGGACCGGGCACGCGAGAGACCGACCTCCTGCATCCCACAACAGCGATTGACCGGGTGCATGCCGTCGTGCTCACCGGCGGGAGCGCCTACGGACTGGCCGCAGCGAATGGCGTCATGGCCGGTCTCGAAGCGGCCGGAATCGGGTGGCCAGTAGGTCCGGAGCCTCATCAGGTTGTGCCTATCGTGCCGGGGGCGGTGATCTTCGACCTCGGTCGGGGTGGTGCTTTCGGCAACCGGCCGACGACCGACTTCGGACGGGCGGCGCTAGCAGCAGCCACTGCAGAGCAACCAGTCAGCGGATCAGTGGGAGCTGGTACCGGAGCGGTCTGCGGAGGCATCAAGGGAGGCTTTGGCTACGCAGAAAAAGAGCTGGAGTCGGGGGTCTTGGTTGCAGCGGCCGTCGTCGTGAACGCGGGCGGGTCACCCGTCGATCCCGCAACAGGCCGCTTGTGGGCTGATCGGATGCAGCTGCTTCCGACGCCAAGTGATCCGGAGCGAGAGGTGCTCGCTACTGCCATCACTCGTGGCCATCGGACCGTCGCCACTACGATCGGCGTCGTCATGACGGATGCGATCTTGACCAAGGCCCAGACCACCAAGATCGCGGCGGTCGCCCACGACGGAATGGCACGCGCGATCCGGCCGGTTCACTCTATGTTCGACGGCGACACTGTTTTCTGTCTCGCTTCGTCGCACCAACTGCTCGCCGAAGATCAGATTCAGTCATTGTTCGCCTTCGATGCGCTGCTGGCTGCAGCCGCAGATGTGTTCGCCGACGCTTGCCTCGACGGGATTGTCTCGGCGGCTGGACGGGGTTCCTGGAACGGCTATACCGAGCTGGCACCGTCCGTTGTCGCCTGAGATAGCGATGTTCTCCATCGACCGTTCCTACACTGGTGGCTGCATTTCACTGCAAGACCGACGAGGAATCATGAAGGCGTTACTGCTGGAAAACATCCATCCCGAAGGCGTCCGGCTGCTCACCGAGCGCGGGATCGAGGTCGCAACCGTCAGGGGAGCGCTGGACGAACCCGAACTCATCGACGCCCTCGCTGGGGTGCAGTTGTTGGGCATTCGCTCCAAGACCAACGTGACCAAGACCGTCCTCGAGGCTGCTCCGCAACTGCTGGCAGTCGGTGCCTTCTGTATCGGCACCAACCAGATCGACCTGCCAGCCGCCGCACGGCTCGGCATTCCTGTGTTCAACGCGCCTTTTTCCAACACTCGCAGTGTGGTAGAGCTCGTGATCGCCGAGATCATTGCGTTGGCCCGACATCTCACCGACAAGAACGCGAAAATGCACGCGGGCATCTGGGACAAGTCGGCCACGGGCGCGCACGAGGTGCGAGGCCGCACTCTCGGCATTGTCGGCTATGGCAATATCGGCAGCCAGTTGTCTGTGGTCGCCGAGTCGATCGGCATGCGGGTCTATTTCTACGACATCGCCGACAAGCTTGCGCTGGGTAACGCGCAACGCTGCGAGACCCTTGACGAGTTGCTGGAGGTCGCCGAGACGGTCACTTTGCACGTGGACGGCCGGCCCGGAAATGCCGGTCTGTTCGGTGCCCAACAATTTGCCAAGATGCGGCGGCGCAGCTTGTTCCTCAACCTGTGCCGCGGCTTCGTCGTTGATCATGAGGCGTTGCGAGAGCACTTGCTCAGTGGGCACATTGCCGGTGCCGCGCTGGACGTCTTCGCCGACGAGCCTAAGAGTGCCGGAGACCGGTTTGCCAACAGCCTGCAGAATATCCCGAACGTGATCTTGACCCCCCATATCGGTGGTTCCACCGAGGAGGCGCAGACCGACATTGGGCGGTTTGTGGCCGGCAAGTTGCGCGATTTTGCCGACGGCGGGCAGACCACGATGGCTGTCAACCTG
>JAJTCL010000418.1 GCA_021323255.1 Propionibacteriaceae bacterium
CGGCGGAGTCGAAACTGGCCAGCTCTCCCGATGCAGGGTTCCAGCAGTTCGTGTTCAACATGACGAGCCAGGCGCCCAACTTCCAGCAGTCCTGGGACCAAGCGCTAAGCCCCACCCAGGCCGAGGCGCTGCTGAACAACATCGACCAGCTGTTCTTGCTGAAGATCACGCCCGAGCAGTTCGCGGACGCGATGAACGGCACCCTCGGGGCGTGACATGACGGCCGTCGCTCCCCTAGCTCCGGCGGGAACCGGGACCGAGTTGCAGGAGCCCGCACCGCCGGCAGGCGGCGAGAAGAGTCGGCTCGGCATCCTGGTACTTCCGGCTCTGCTCATGTTTCTCGCATTCGCTTTCATTCCGTTGTTCGGCGTCCTGGTGCTTTCGTTCACCGATTGGGACGGGATCAGTGCCATCCAGTTCGCCGGCTGGCAGAGCTGGGTCCAGGTATTGACCGATCCAGGCACCTGGCACGCGCTCTGGCTGACCTTCGCACTCATGATCATGACCTGGCTGGTGCAAACCCCGATCAGCCTGCTGCTGGGCACCTTCATCGCCGGGCAACAGCGCTATCGGGCATTCCTGGCAGTGCTGTTCTTCCTGCCCCTGCTGATGTCATCAGCTGCCATAGCCATCGCGTTCAAGTCCCTGCTGGATCCTAACTTCGGGCTGGGCGCCGGGCTGCACCTGCCTTTCCTGGCACAGGACTGGTTGGGTAATCCCACGCTGGCATTTATCACTGTGGTCTTCGTGATCGCTTGGCAGTTCATACCGTTCCATACGCTGCTCTATCAAGGCGGTGTACGGCAGATCCCCGAACAGATGTACGAGGCAGCTCAGATCGACGGGGCAGGGCGGGTCCGGCAGTTCTTCTCCATCACCCTGCCGCAGCTGAAGTACACGATCATTACGTCCTCGACCCTGATGCTCGTCGGGTCGCTGGTCTACTTCGATCTCATCTGGGTGCTGACCCAGGGCGGTCCGGGCAACGCGACTCGCATCCTCGCCCTCGACATGTACATCCGTGGCTTCCAGGCGAACCAGATGGGTGCGGCGAGCGTGATCGGCGTAATCCTCGTGGTCGTCGGGTTGGTGCTGACGCTCCTCATCCAGCGCATGGGCGGTAAGGACCTGAGGGCTAGCCAGATGGAGGGAATGTGAGATGAGTACGACCGTTGCCACCCCAGTGGCTGCGCCGCCACGCGCTCCCTCCGCCCCTCGCCGGATAAAGGGTCAGCGCAACTATCTGGGCGGCTTCTTCGCCTGGGTATGGCTGGCCATCATCATCATCCCGGTCTATTACGTGGTGATCACCACGTTGAAGGACCAAGGCGCCTACTTCACCGAGAATCCACTCGCCCCACCCATCCCGCCGACATTTGCGGCGTACCAGGACGTCTGGGAGGCCGGGATCGGCCGTTACTTCCTCAACTCGGTGATCGTCACCATCGGTGCGGTGATCCCGCTCGTCCTGTTCAGCTTCCTGGCTTCGTACGCCATTGTCCGGGGCAACAGCCGGCTGCTGCACTTCAGCCGGACATTATTCCTGCTGGGTCTCGCCATCCCGGCGCAGGCGACAATCGTCCCCCTCTATTTGATCATCACCCGGATTGAGATGTACGACTCGCTGGGCGCGCTGATCTTGCCATACATCGCCTTCGGAATCCCGCTCACGGTGTTGATCTTGACCAACTTCATCCGGGACGTACCGCGTGAGCTGTTCGAGTCGATGCGACTCGACGGCTGCACCGACTGGCAGATGGCGTGGAAGCTGGCGTTCCCGTTAACTCGGCCGGCGATCGTTACCGTCAGCATCTACAACGGTTTGCACGTTTGGAACGGATTCCTCTTCCCCCTGATCTTGACCCAGAGCCCAGACAAGCGCGTGATGCCGCTGGCGCTGTGGGCCTTTCAGGGCGAGTACAGCGTGAATATCCCGGCCGTGCTGGCCGCTGTGGTGCTGTCGACGCTGCCGATCTTGGTGCTGTATGTCGTCGGTCGTCGGCATTTGCTGCGTGGCCTGACGGCGGGATTTGGTAAGTAGGCCCTCGGGCATGCGCCTGAGCTTGTCGAAGGGCGCAACCCGCCCCAATCACATAGCACCTAGGAGGAATCATGGCACCGCAGCCCACCAAAGAGGACAAGTTCAGCTTCGGTTTGTGGACCGTCGGATGGCGGGCCCGGGATTTCTTTGGGGAGGAGACGCGCCCGGTGCTCGCTGCTGTGGAAGCCGTACACAGATTGGCGGAGCTGGGGGCGTACGGGATTACTTTCCACGACGACGACCTGATTCCGCCCGGTAGCAACGGCTCGGAGCGGCAGCGGATCATCGACGAATTCACAGCTGCGCTCGAGGAGACCGGCATGGTGGTGCCGATGGTGACCACCAACCTGTTCTACGACCCAGTGTTCAAGGATGGCGGTTTCACCAGCAATGACCGCAGTGTGCGTCGGTACGCGATCCGTAAGGTGATGCGCAACATGGATCTCGCTGCCCAATTGGGCGCCCAGATCTATGTCTTCTGGGGCGGCCGGGAAGGCTCGGAGGTCGACTTTGCCAAGGACGTCCGAGCGGCGCTGGACCGGTACCGCGAGGCGATGGACCTGCTCGCGCAGTATTCGATCGACAAGGGCTACGGCATGAGGTTTGCGATCGAGCCGAAGCCGAACGAGCCGCGCGGGGACATCCTGTTGCCCTCGATCGGGCACGCACTGGCTTTCATCAACGAGCTGGAGCACTCCGACATGGTCGGCATCAACCCCGAGACCGGGCATGAGCAAATTGCGTGTCTCAACTACAGCCATGGCATTGCGCAGGCTTTGTGGGCGGGGAAGCTGTTCCACATTGACCTCAATGGTCAGAAGGGGCCGCGCTTTGACCAGGA
>JAJTCL010000419.1 GCA_021323255.1 Propionibacteriaceae bacterium
GATCGACATCCGCCCGAAATAGGCGTCGGTGTAGACCGACCCGACGAGGTAGAGCCCGGTCGAGGTGGCCAGGGCGATGACCGCGGACTCGATGACGCGTTGCGCCGCTCCAAAGACCGGGATCGGCTCATCTGGCGTGCCATTGTCCGCAGCGTCACGCTCAACGGCCGCGGCTTGTCCCAATCGTTGATGAAAGTCCAGAGCGCCATCCCTTGAACTTGAACTTGAGCGCGGACCAGGAGATCAAAATGCCGATCACCCGTTCACCCTAACACCCATCACCCGTCGACGCGTACTAGCTCGGCTAGTACTGGCAGATGATCTGAGCCGGCGTTGCCGCCGATCCAGGAGGCGAGGGCACGGAAGTGCGCGGTGTGCCAGACGTAGTCGACCCGCAGCAGCGGCGGCAGAGGCAGCTCGCCCAGCGGATGGCCGCGATAGGCCAGGTGCGAGAGCCGCGTCGGCAGCGTGAAGCCGGTGCCGCGCCCCGCTGTGCCGAAGGCGTCGATCAGTCCCGATTGGCGCAGTTGGCGGTATGCCGCCTGCCAGCCGACGCGGTTGAAATCGGTCAGCAGCACCGCCGGCTGACCGCGCGTGGCCACCACGGCGATTCCGGAGATCTGCTGGTCGGCCAGCGCCGCCTGGCGGATCCGGTTCCGCCCGATGCGCGGCGGCGGCGGATGAGCCACGATGACGCTAATCTCCCCACCGGGTGCAGCGACGAGCGCCTGCAGGTCCGGGCGACCGGGATGCAGCTCGAGCAGCGCGGTCTCCTGAATTGGGAAGCGGGAGATGAGACCCTTCCCGGGGATGCCGGTCGCATGCAGCACTTGATGCGGATAGTCGCCGCCAAGCTGATCGGCGATGGCAGCGCCCTGCTCTGCAGCCAGTTCCTGCAACCCGATGATATCGGCCCCGGACTGGCGCAGGACCTCGACTAGCCGCGACGGAGCGGCCAACCCGGCGCCGACGTTGTAGGTCATGACAGTCAGCATCAGCGGTGGCAGTCCCGGCGCATTAACCACGAGTGGAAGAAAAGCGGCCCTCAGCGCGCCGGCTGGTCGATGCTACCGCCGCGAGCGAATCCCGGGAAGCGTTAGGCCGGCGTTGCCATGCTCCAGCTGGGCAGATTCGTCTTCCCTGATACAGCTAGTTATCATGGCTTTCAGTTCCGCTTCTAACGAATGAGGGCTTCCGAGCCTCTTCACCCGACAGTGCAGGATATGTCTATGCAAAGAATGGTCGATCCAGAGAACAATTAATTCGCTTCATGCTATCATTAGCGCAAAGGTGCCAGTTCCGAGTAGAGATGCGTGACGCAAAGAACCGCCCGATTGGTATTTGGGGCTAGGAAGAAAGCACTGAGGCATCTCTAGAAATGCCGTTTTCCGCCACGGTCTACCGCGTGCTGATCGCCTCGCCCGGAGACGTCAGTCACGAACGTAATGTAGTTGAGCGCGCGATTATCGACTGGAATGACGAGCACTCTAGAGACAAGTTTGTCGTGTTCCTCCCTGTTCGGTGGGAGCGTGCCTCGCCGCGTGGTGGAGCAGCTGGGCAGGATGTGGTCAACGAGGATCTAGTTGACACCTCAGATGTGCTGATAGGCGTGTTCTGGTGGAGGATTGGGACCCGAACTCGCGAAGAGCGATCCGGTTCTATAGAGGAAATACGTCGATTCGCACGATCCGGAAGGCCATACGGCCTCTTCTTCAAAGCCGGGTCGATGCCAATGACACATGACCCGGAGCAATACGCGGCACTCGGACTGTTCAAGAATGAGGTTCGAGGGTTCGAGAGTGAAATTCGCGGTCTCACTCAGGATTTTCGAACCAGGGACCAGCTGCGTCAGTACGTCGGACGATTCCTCACCGACACGGCACGTCGCGTTTCTCCAGCTGATCGGGAAGAGCGGTTGGAACGAACCGAGGTCATGGCACGTGCTGCCGCCATACATACCAATATCGACCACCACGCGGGAGGTGAGCTTGATAAAGCGCAATTGCGGCAGGACATGGCCCTGAAAGCATGCCTTGTCCTGGCCTCCCCGATCCGTGTGCGCCAAGAAGGTATGAGAATTGCGATCGAGGCGTCGATTGTGAATGAGGGTCGGTCTGTCGCGCGGGACGTCAAAGCGACCTGGGACACCGGCGATGGGTTCCAAGAAGAATCGGATCGCCCACTCTTCCAAGCCATCCCTCCAGATAACTTTAGTCGACCCCAGCGCTTTACAACTGGGTGCTGGGTTGATCCGCCCCAAATGAGCCCTGACGGTAGTCCGGTCCCGGAACAAAAAAGACGGCTCCAACTAAGGCTGACTTTTCGCGATGACCTGGGAAAGCGCGATCAAGCGTTCTTTACGGTCGTGCTGCACAACCAAAAGAATCAAGGTGCGTCATGGAGAGCGATGGAGGAGAAATCAGCCGCTAGGTTATCCCCTTTGTGTCAATTCGCTCGGCCCGAGGCTCAATGATGCCCCGCCACTCGATCACCCCACGCAGTTCTGAAAGTGCGAAATGACGCTCATCCGTGAGATCCAGGAACTAGCATCCGACTCCACCACCAGCCTCCCAGATCTATTACGGAAGACGAAAATCCTGGCGCGGCGTCTCCAATCTCCGGAACTTGCGGACTGGGCGGATCACGAGCTAAACGGCTACCCCGCCGATGCTGAGTTGCCCTCCTATCGAGTTCACAAGACATACTCAAGGGGTAGATTCGCTGACTACGGCCGCAGAGCCGACCTTCAAATAGATACCAATGCTCTCCCTGAGCGGCCGGACTGGCGTGAAATGGCTACCACGGTCTATTTTCGAGAACCTATCGCCTACTTTCAGGAACTGATAGCAACCCCGCGAACCGCAGACGAGAGATTCGACTGGATGCGGTAAGAACCCGCATCCTGAATTTTGCGCTTGATCTTGAAGAGATAGATCCGGACGCTGGCGAATGGCCTGCTGGCACGCCTTCACCGATCCGACCCGAGCAACTAGTCCAGATCGTTAACAACACGATCTTTTCCGGGGGCACTCACACGGTTGCTATCGGCAGTTCTGGCTTCACCCAAACAACTCATCATGGAATTGCTCCGGGCGACCTCGTAGCCCTTCACAACGCACTGTCATCGTTGGGCGTGACCGAAGACGAACTAACAGTGCTTGACCAAGCCTTGGACGCTGATTCCTCCACCGCCGAGGAAACCGGAGGTGTTGGCCCTGCTACGCGTGCCTGGATTGCCAAT
>JAJTCL010000065.1 GCA_021323255.1 Propionibacteriaceae bacterium
GGTCCGAAACCGCCGTAGGTGACAGCCTGAGTCAGGTGACCAGCGCGTATCAGATCAGCGATCTCCGGGTCGCCTAAGGCTGACTGCAGCGTCTGGCCAACCTCCTGTACGGCTCCCTCCGGAGCGTTGTAACCATCTTCCCTGCCTAGCTCGACTGCGCGGCGTGCCAGTGTGTCCACCATCTTGCGACGCTCCGCGGAGAGCTGACGCAGCTCATCTCCCGCCATTCGCTGCTGGGCATCCTGAAGCGCGGCGCCGAGTTCCAGGAGCGCAGTCAACGCCTCAGGTTCCTGGTGAGCGAGCAGATTGATCAGCCAGGCGCTGCGGGTGGGCCGCCGGAGCTGATTGATCTGTGTGGCAAGCTCGCGATCTCGCCCCTGACGGGCCTCCGCGACGAGCTGTTTGCGTCGCTCGATGAAGTCATCAGGTGAGAGCGCGTAGAGCTCGTCGGCTGCAGTCTTGATATCCACGGGTCTGCGCTAGGAAGTCAGCCCCACGGCGCGGGCGTGAAGTTGATCGTCGTGTTGTCGATCAACCGCGTCCCACCGACCCGTGCGGCAACGACGAAGACCGCAAGTCCGACATGATCATCTGGCACCTCAGCGAAGGTTGCCGGGTTGACGATGGTGGCGTAGTCGAGTTCAAAGCACGGTTCGGCCTCCGCCCGGTCCAAGACCTCGTACGCTGCCGCCCGGGCAGAGCGGACCGAGCCCTGAGTTGCCGCTTTCTCCAGCGCAGCCGAGAGACTTCGCGCCACGGCGCGCTCGCTGGCACTGAGGAAGACGTTGCGGCTCGACAAAGCCAACCCATCGGGCTCCCGGACGATCGGTGCGCCGACGATCTCAACTGCGAGGTTGAAGTCGATCACCATTCGCTGGATGCAGGCGAGTTGCTGCGCATCCTTTTCGCCGAAGACGGCAACCTGCGGCCGGATGATGTTGAACAACTTCAGCACCACGGTAAGCACGCCATTGAAGTGCCCGGGGCGGGAGTGGCCCTCGAGAACAGAACCAAGAGCGCCGGCGTCCACAGTGACCTGGCGTCCCGCCGGGTACAGCTCGGTGACGCTCGGCACCAAGACGATGTCGACTCCATCGGCCGCACAGACCTGGAGATCGTCCTCGAGGGGGCGCGGGTACCGGGCGTAGTCCTCGTTAGGACCGAATTGCAGCGGATTGACGAAGATGCTGACGACGATCATGTCGCCACGTGTCTTGGCCAACTTGATGAGGGAACGATGTCCCTCATGCAGGGCGCCCATCGTAGGCACATAGGCGACGCGGGGGGCAGTGGGTCCGTCGAGTGCGCTGCGGAGTGCCGCGTACTCGGCAAGGCTATGAGCGATCTTCATGACTTCGCCTCTGAAGTAGGAATCGTCGATGCGAATGTGTGCTGCTCGCTTGGGAACGTGCCGCTCCGGACATCCTCAACGTACGCTGCAGCTGCGTCGCCGATGATCTTGGCCAGGTTGGCGTACTGCTTGACAAAGCGCTGCAACCTGCCGCGCCGGAGCCCGGCCATGTCCTGCCATACGAGGACTTGCGCGTCACAGTCTGCACCGGCGCCGATGCCAACGGTGGGGATGTCGAGCTCAGCGGTCACCTGTCCTGCCAGGTCACCCGGCACCATCTCCAGAACGACGGCGAAGGCGCCGGCTTCGGCCACGGCGTGCGCGTCGGCCAGCAGCCGTGCCGAATCATCGCCCCTGCCTTGCACCCGGTAGCCGCCGAGCCGGTGTTCGCTCTGTGGCGTGAAACCGATGTGCCCCATGACGGGGATGCCAGCGTCAACGACCTTGCGGATTTGATGAGCTACGCGTACTCCGCCCTCGAACTTCACCGCGTGACAGCCGCCTTCCTTCATGAAGCGGATCGCGGTCTGCAAGGCCTGCGAGGGTCCGTCCTCGTACGAGCCGAAGGGCAGATCGGCAATGACGAAGGCACGTTTGGTGGACTTCACCACCGCACGCACCAGTGGCAGCAGCTCAGCAACGGTGATCGGCAGCGTGGTCTCGTAGGCGTAGACGTTGTTGGCTGCGGAGTCTCCGACCAGCAACGCCCAAACACCGGCCTCGTCGAACAACTCGGCGGTGTATTGGTCGTAGCTGGTCAGCATGGCCCAACGGTCGTGTTGACGCTTGGCGGCATAGAAGTCAGTGATGCGGATCCTGCGCACCGGCGGAGGACTGGTTTCGGTCACTGCTGCCGCCTCACTCTGGAGAACCTAACGCATGGCTCAGCATGGCGCGCCTCGTCCCGGACAGGCGAAGACCGGTGTCGGCTGGTGTCAATATCCCACGTAGCGTGGGATGCCCACGCTGTACATGGCATGACGCCATGCACAGTGTGAAGATCCCACGCAGCGTGGGATATCAACGGGGGGCACGTGCGGGATTCTCGGCGGGCCGGATCAGAGTCGAGACAGAACCAGCGATGACCGGGTACGCGAGACGCCGGGATGATTGCGGATAATGCCGAGCACCTTCTCGAAGTGGCCCGCGTCGGCAGCGCGGACGCGAAGGATTCCGTCTGCCTCACCTGTGACGGTGTACGCCTCAGCGACCTCTGGAATGCTGCTCACCATTTCCCGCATCCGATCTGGTGGCACTCGTCCCTCGCAGTAGACCTCGACAAAGGCCTCGATCGTCCAGCCCAGCGCCGCAGGCTCGACATCGGCAGTGAAACGCCGGATCACACCGCCTTGCCGGAGCCGATCAACCCGTCGTTTGGTGGCGGCTGTTGACAGCCCGATGTGGTGCCCGAGCATGGCAAAGCTCTCACGACCATGGTCGGTTAGCCGCGCAAGGATCTTGTGATCTATTTCGTCAAGACGCAACACAGTCTCCTCAGTTTCATTGATCACACTATCTGACTTGCGCCCGCTGGGACCCTACCCTTCAAGGGTGACAACTGGAGCAGCTGCTCGCGCATCGCGCGCTTTAGGTCCGCCTACTTCGTCGTCGCTCCGGGACGAAAAGCGTGTCCCCTCCCTCCTCCTTAGCACGGCGGGCACGCGATTCCCGACGCTCGCAGCTGAGACAGTGCTGAACCGCGTCGGACACCCCGTTAGGCATGCGACGCTTCGGCACTATCTGATGTGTCCGCCGACGTACTTCGACGTGACCTATTCCATCAATCCGTGGATGGATCCCAGCGGCCATGTGGATCGTGCCCGGGCCATGCGGCAATGGTCAGGGTTGGTTGACGCCTATCGCTCGACAGGCCACCGAGTCGATCTCTTGGAGCCGCTTGCCGACCTGCCAGACATGGTCTATGCCGCTAACGGCGCCACCGTGGTGGATGGCTGCACACTGCCGGCCAGATTCGCCAACCCAAAGCGGGCCGCGGAAGCCGCGGTCCATGCGGAATGGCACCTGCAGAACAGCAGCCTGTACGGCGGCGGAGAGATTCAGCCAGCATTGGCGATCAACGAGGCTGAAGGCGATTTTGCCGTGCTGTCGGGGCGAATCCTTGCCGGTTACGGCTTCCGGACAACGCAGCAGGCTCACCGCGAGTTAGCCACACTGACTGGTCGTGAGGTGCTCAGCCTCGAGCTGGTCGACCCGCGGCTCTTTCACCTCGATCTTGCTCTGGCCGTCCTCGACGACGAGCGTGATCACATTGCCTACTATCCGAACGCTTTCAGTCAGCGGAGCCGCCGCCTGCTGAATCGACTGTTCCCAGATGCTCTCATTGCGAGCGAGCAGGACGCGTACGCCTTCGGACTCAACGCGGTCAGCGACGGGCTGCATGTCTTCATTCCCGCGGGTGCCCGTCAGTTGCGTGAGCTGCTTGCCGGAGCCGGCTATTGGCCTATCTCGGTGGACCTCAGCGAGCTGATCAAGGGTGGCGGCAGCGTGAAGTGTTGCACCCAAGAGATCAGGCCCGGGCGCATTGCACGAGTCGTCCCGTTCCAACTCCTCGGCAGGACATCATCATCGTGATCACAACGGACCAGACCCTTACCCAGGCCACTCAGCTGCTGCAGATCGAGGACGAACACGTCGCTCACAACTACCACCCGCTGGATGTGGTGATAACAAGCGGATCCGGCGCGGTGCTCAGTGACGGCGACGGTGCGCAGTACCTGGACTTCCTCTCGGCATACTCGGCAGCGAACTTCGGGCACTGTCACCCAGCGCTTGTTGCAGCCGCCATAGAGCAGCTCAAGCGACTCACCTTGACCTCCCGAGCGTTCCATCACGATCAACTGGCTCCCTTTGCCGAAGGGCTCGCGAGGCTGATTGGCAAGGACATGGTGTTGCCGATGAACAGCGGTGCGGAGGCCGTGGAATCCGCGATCAAGGTGGCACGCAAGTGGGGCTATGAGGTCAAGGGCGTGCCAGATGGTAGAGCCGTGATCATCGTCGCAGCCGGCAACTTCCATGGTCGAACCACTACCATCATCAGCTTCTCCGACGATCCGCTGGCACATGATCATTACGGACCGTACACTCCAGGCTTCGTCTCGGTCCCATATGGTGATCTTGAAGCGCTCCGCAACGCGATCACCGATGATGTCGTCGCAGTCCTGCTGGAGCCAATCCAGGGGGAGTCGGGCGTACGGATCCCGCCAGCGGGCTATCTGGCGGGGGTGCGGGAGCTGACCAGCCAACATCGGGCGCTGTTCGTGGCTGATGAGATCCAGTCGGGGCTGGGGCGTACCGGACGCACGCTCGCCCTGCAGCATGAGAACGTGACGGCCGATGTCTATCTGCTGGGCAAGGCCCTGGGCGGAGGCATCGTGCCACTGTCGGGCGTCGTTGCTGATCATGATGTGCTGGGGGTTCTGAAGCCTGGTCAGCACGGCAGCACCTTCGGTGGCAACGCGCTCGCCTGCGCCATCGGCCGGGCCGTCGTGAGCCTGCTGGAAAGCGGCTACTTCCAGGAGCGCGCCGCCAGGCTGGGTGTCAACCTCCGCGACCGGCTGGATGGAATGCTCGGTCGTGGCGTGGTCGCATTCCGCTCGCGCGGCTTATGGGCCGGGGTTGACGTTGATCCCCGCCTTGGCAGCGGCCGTGATGTGTGTGAGGCGCTGGCTCGGCGGCATGTGCTGGCCAAGGACACCCACGGTTCCACGATCCGGCTGGCCCCGCCTCTGGTGATCAGTGAAGCTGAGCTCGACCACGGCCTCGACCAACTCGAGCTGGCGTTGGCCGACCTGAGCTAGCGCCTGGATTGGGGTGCCGCTGCTCGGGCTATGTTTGATAGCTCGCTTCGCTCGCGAGCATCGCGCTTCGGAGCCGCAGCCTTGCTCTCTCACTCGCAGATGAGGAGCGTGTCTGCTCGTACGTTCGTCCAGGACATCGGCGCGCGATCCTGGAATCCGCCGCCATCGGTCAGGATAGGGGCATGACGGCACAGGATCCGGACAAAGACGTGCGCCGACTGTCGGGGGAAGCTATTCGGGACGGCGACCCCACCGGCTGGTTCGAGCGCCTCTACGCCGACGCTGCTCAGGGACAGGCAATTGTGCCCTGGGACCGCCAAGCACCCCACCCGCTGCTGGTGGAGTGGATCGAGCGGCAGCCGGCCAGCTCGGTGGGCCGCACCTTGGTCGTGGGTTCAGGACTGGGCGATGATGCAGCTTTCCTGGCTGCCCAGGGATATCGCGTCATCGCATTCGACATTTCCCGATCTGCAATCGAGTCCGCGCGGCGCCGCTTCCCAGCTACGCCGGCGGACTTCCGGGTGGCTGACCTACTGAATCCGCCGACCGAGTGGCGTCACCATTTCGATCTTGTGGTGGAGACCTACACCACGCAGTCCCTTCCGGTACGGCTGCGCCCCACCGTGGTCCTCCACGTCGGCCGCTTCGTCGCACCCGGAGGCAAGTTGCTGGTTCTGGCCGTCGCAGGTGATGCGCCCGTCGACGGACCACCGTGGCCGCTGAGCCGCGCCGACATTGAGTCTTATGCAGTGGAGGGTCTGGAGGTGTTGAGCCTGGAACTGGTGCGGAATTCCCCCGGCATGGATCATTGGCGAGCGGTCCTCACCCGCCCTTCTGCAGTGCCCTGATCCCTCGAGGACCTGCTGAACTTCTGGCCGCCGGGTCGGCGATGCGATCTCCAAATGACTGGCGGTCGAGACCGTAGGGTTGGCGGGAGCGACCCGGCGTAGAGGAGGAGTTGACGTGGCCGGCAAGACCGTGATCACCTTCGGCACATTCGACGTATTCCATGTCGGCCATGTCCGCGTGCTGAACCGGTCGGCAGCCCTTGGCGACCGGCTCGTCGTCGGGGTCTCCTCGGACCAGCTCAACTTCGCCAAGAAGGGCCGCAATCCGGTCTTCAGCCAGGAAGAACGCCTCGAGATCGTCGCCAATGTCAAGGCTGTTGATGCCGTGTTCATCGAGGAGAGCCTGGAGCAGAAGCGAGACTATGTCCTGGAGCACCAGGCCAGCATCTTGGTGATGGGCGACGACTGGTCGGGCAAGTTCGACTACCTCAACGACATCTGTGAGGTGGTCTACCTACCGCGTACGCCGTCGGTCTCCACGACCGCGATCATCGAGCACATTGTCGGCAACTCCTGAGCCGTACGCGGCTCGAGGGACAACGTGGCGGCCCACCGGTCTGACGAGGACAGATGGGCCAGGGCTCAGCATGACATGAGTGGACGCTCGCCCGATGAGCGGCCCCACGACCGCATCCTCACCCGTAATGTGGCGCTCAGTTGCGGCACGAGCTGGTCAAAGGGGGTCGCCAGCTTCCACCGGCGACGGCAGCCCGCGCGCTGTTTGAGTCTGGCGCCGCTGGGTTTTAACACTGTGAAGAGAGCAGAGGGATGAGCTGAGATGACCAATAACCGGGGCAAGGATGTCACCGATGACGTCGACCTGACCGACGGTCGTAATGAGTCACTGAACGAGCGGATGGATCGCAATTGGAACGAGCTTCTGCAGGAGCTCCGGGTGACCCAGACCGGTACCCAGATCTTCACCGGGTTCCTGCTCACCATTGCGTTCCAGTCAAGGTTCAACGAACTGACCACGTTCCAGGTTCGGGTCTATCTCATCCTCGTCACGGCTGCGGTACTGACGACCGCACTCGGATTAGCGCCGGTGAGTTTGCACCGGAGCATGTTCCGCGAGGGCGCGAAGATGATCATCGTGCAAACAGCGCACGTCATCACGCGGATCATGCTGGTGGGCGTCGCAATCATGTTGGTCGGAGCGATTCTGTTGATCTTCGATTTCGTGGTCGATCGTCGCACAGCGTTCATCGTCGCTGGTGTGACGCTCATTGTGTTGATCATCCTTGCAGCACTGCCGGGATTCCTTCGATCCAGCCGGCGCGGTCAAGACAACAAGAGCCTCTGAAAGGAGACGATCATGCCAGGCAAGAAGAAGCCAGGCCCCAGTGTCAAGGACGACAAGGTCTACGAGGCGATTCGCGATCAAGGCGGGTCAAAGGAGAAGGCCGCTCGCATCGCCAACGCCTCGGCGGCGCGTAGCCCGTCTTCGGTTGGCAAGAAGGGTGGCACGTCGGGCTCGTACGAGGACTGGAAGGTTGACGACCTGCGCAAGCGTGCCAAAGAGCTGGGGTTGTCGGGCTACTCAGGCAAGAACAAGTCCGAATTGGTGTCGATGCTGCGTAACCGCTGAGAGGGCCCTGGCCGGCAGCTGGAGACGTCGTCGTGCGCCGGTTGCAAGCCAGGGGCTGGACGTTCGAGCGCTCCCGAGTTCGGTGCGGTTGTCTAGTGGACTCCCGCCTGCCGCGGTTCCAGCGGGAGGATGAGCCGGAACATGGCGCCGATGCCGCGTGGCTCCTCGCAGCTGAGATCCCCTCCGTGTGCCCGGGCGTAGCCGCGTGCGATCGCCAGCCCGAGGCCAGAGCCGCCCGCATCTCCTGCTCGACCATGATCAAGTCGTACCAGCCGCTCGAAGATCCGTTCTCGCTCTGATGGCGGGACTCCAGGTCCGGAGTCCCAGAACTCGGCGATCGCATATTGATCTTGCTCACGCACCACGACATGCACCTTGCCTTGGGATCCGGCTGCCCGCATGGCGTTGTCGATCACGTTGCGGAGAATGCTGCTGACCTTGGCGGCATCAGCGCGGGCGATGACCTCGGGTCCGCTCATCGTGACGTCGCCTCAGGATGCAGTAGCCGCACTCGGTCGAGCTCGCTCTGCATCAGTGTCCGCAGCGAGATCGGCGCCAGATCAAGATCGATCCCGGCATCCAGACGGGCAGCGTCAAGCAGGCCCGAGATGAGAGCGCCGGCACGCTCGGCCTCCCGTACCAGCAATGCCTGCAGGTGCTGGCGCTCATCGCGAGCGAGCTGATCATCGTGGTGCAGCATCGTTTCGGCCGCGGCTTGTACGCCGGCGATCGGGGTCCGCAGCTCGTGCGCCGCATCTGCCAGAAAGGCCCGCGTGCGTTCCTCGGCTTGTTGAGCCCGCCTCTCCGCACCCTCGAGTTCGTCCAGCATTTCGTCGAAGGCCTGGGCAGTCTGGCCGAGTTCGGTGTCGGTACGAGTTGGCGCCAGCCGGTAGCCACGGTTGCCCTGACTAATGGTCTTGGCCAACGCAGCCATCGAGTCGAGCGGCCGCAAGGCAACACGGACCGCCGCAGCGACCAGCACGGCACTGACCGCCAAGGCGATCACCCCAGTGATCATCAGTACCCGGCGCAGGGTACGCCGCGCTTCGGAAACAAGCGCCGCGTCGACGGCCAGGGTGAGGGTTGCGCCATCCACTCGCGTGGGTGCGTTGAGCGTCATGGTGATGGTCTTGATCGCAGCGCCGCTGGTGATCGGCGGGCCGAATTCAGTCCCGTTTCGCAGCACCAGGTGCGCCTCGACCCCACCGGCCTGCACCCGGTTCACAATCTGCTGTGGTCCCGCCCCCGACCGGGCCAGTTGTCGGGCGAGCTGCGCCTGGCCCGCCAGCAGGGCATTGAGGTTTCGATTGGACTGCGCAATGAAGATCGCATTGACCGCGATGCTGAGCAAGATCGACATCACTGCGAGGACGATCATCACCGCGGCGGTGACGCGCAACCTGAGCGAGACAGTATTCAGCGGGCTGCTGGCTGCCCCCGCTGGACGCTCGTCTTGGATCACGTTGTCGTTCCGAGCAGGTAGCCGCGGCCCCGCACGGTGTGCACAAGTCGCGAGCGGCCACCCGCCTGGAGCTTGCGACGCAGCGAGGAGAGGTGCACTTCGACCACGTTCTCGTCAAAACCGTCGTCGCCCCAGACCGCGGTCAAGATCTGGGTCTTGCTCACCACTCTGTCTCGGTGCGCGGCGAGGTAGCCGAGCAGCCGCCGCTCGGCATCAGTCAGGTTGAGCGACTCCCCGCAACGTTGCACCAGGGTGGCGTCGTCGTTGATCACCAGGTCGTCGATGGAGATCGAGCTGCCGCCGGGCCGGCTGCGCCGCAACACGGCGTGGATCCGTGCCACTAGCTCAGCCATCGCGAAAGGCTTGACCAGGTAGGCGTCGGCGCCCCCAGAAAGACCCTGCAGTCGGTCGGCGAGGCTGTCCCGAGCTGTCAACATCAACACCGCTGCGGCGCTGGTGGGGCGTACCACCTTGAGCAATTCGAACCCGTCGCGGCCTGGCAACATGACGTCCAAGATCACCAGATCGGGCGCAAAGGATGGCAGCAGCCTTTCAAGCTGGCTTCCGTCAGTCGCGGAGGCGAGGTGGAAACCCTGTGCAGATAACGCGGTGACGACGGGCACCCGAATTTCGTTGCTGTCCTCGACCACCAGGATCCGAGCCGCTGTCACACGGTCATTTTGCACGGTCGCCGAGAGCAGGCGAATCGACAGAACTAATCTTTCCGGCATGGAGGCTGCAAAGGCGAAGCAGGTGGCGATTCTAGGTGCCGGCATGATCGGCGACGTGCACCGGCGGGCTGCGGTGCTGGCAGGAGCCGAGATACTCGGGGTGATGGCGTCCAGCCCAGAGCGCTCTCGGGAAGTCGCCGAGGCCTGGGGGGTCGAGCAGGCGTACGGCAGTATCTCCGAAGTCGCGGAGAGCAAAGCGGAGGTCGTGCACATCTGTACGCCGAACGCCTCCCACGTTCCGTATGCGATCGCTTTGATGAAGGCCGGCAAACATGTGCTCTGCGAAAAGCCTCTCGGCGTCAGCCTGGACGATGCACAGCTGGCGGCACGGGTTGCCGAGGATGCCGGTGTGGTCAATACCATCCCCTTCGCCTACCGGTTTCACCCGATGGCGCGTGAGATGCGAGCGCTGGTGGGGTCCGAGGAGTTCGGCGGGATCAACCTGATTCACGGCAGCTATCTGCAGGACTGGTTGCTCAACCCCCGGGCCACCAGCTGGCGGGTCGATCCCAAGGCCGGCGGACCGTCTCGAGCGTTCGGAGACATCGGCTCGCATTGGTGCGATCTCATGGAGTGGATAACCGGTGACCGGATCGCCCGTCTCGTCGCGACTACGTCCATCACGATCAAGCAGCGGCCAGCCGCGACCGCGGCCACCATGAGCGCGGTCGAGAGCGACGCGCCGCTGGTGGATGTGCAGACCGAAGACAGCGCCTTGATCATGTTCCGCACGGCGAACGACATCGCCGGATCCGCTGTGATCAGCCAGCTCAGTGCTGGCCGCAAGAACCGCCTCTGGATCGAGGTGGACGGCATGCACCAGAGCGCAGTCTTCGATCAAGA
>JAJTCL010000420.1 GCA_021323255.1 Propionibacteriaceae bacterium
CAGGCCGACCAGTTCGATGAACTTCTCCAGCTTTTCCACCGGAGGGAGGAACACGTACACGAAGCAGTCACGTGCCTCCACGACCAACGCCGTACGCGTCGGGGCATCGTCCGGATCGACGACCACGGCCCGCGGGCGCCCGACCGCCTCCGTCAGCGACGGTCCGGCCTTGGTGTAGGACTCCTCGCCGGCGAAGTCGGGGTCCTTCCAGGAGAGGGCGTCGAGCGGCAGCCGCGAGCCGGCTGGGGAGTTGCCAGGAACCAGTACAAGTCGACCTCGACGGGTACGCCAGGCGGGGCTCACCCAACCTTCGCCAAACCATGCCGGGACAAGAGGCAGCACCCAAGCCGCCGGTTCGGTCTCAGCCTGGTCCAAGTCGCTGACCAGCTCAGGTTCTAGCTGCTCTGGATCGAACGTCGGACGCGGTCCAGCCGGTTCACTGAGCTGCGCGACGAGCCGCGCCAGCGGATCTTCGAAGGCCGGCTGCAGCTGCTCTTTGGGCAGTCGAAACTCCGCTGTGATGGTGCGTGCCAGCTGCTCAGCCGAGGCTGTGGCCTCAGGATCTGCCCTCGTGGCATCGAATGGATCCGCCAACAGCGCCGGATCACTCCACAACTGCTCACCGTCGCAGCGCCAGATCAGGCCGATCTGCCAGCGTGGTAGCGGCTCCCCGGGATACCATTTGCCCTCGCTGCGCTGCACCAGGCCGCCTTTGGCGAAGCGATCCGCCAGCGCCGCAGCCAGCCGGTTGGCCGACTGCCGCTTCTCCGCGCCGTCCGCAGCGACCGTCCACTGTGCAGAGGTCATGTCGTCGCTTGAGTCCACCTGAGCCGCCGTGTACGGCAAGGTGGTTCGCGGCTCCTGTTGGGCACGCCGTACGGTGTTGGCGAATTCCATCGTGGTCACCGATGGCTCGGTCGCTCCCGTGATGGCGGCCGCGGACGCCGGATGAGGCGTGGCAGCCAGCGGAATGTGGCCCTCACCGGCAAATAGCGCGGAGGTGGGATCGAGCCCAATCCAGCCAGCCCCCGGGATATAGACCTCGGCCCAGGCGTGCAGATCAGTGAAATCCTGGGTTGGAGCTGTTGCGCCAGCTAGATCCGGCTGGTCAGGTGCGAGCTGGACGAGATAACCCGAGACGAATCGAGCCGCCAGGCCACAGTGCCGCAGCGCCGTCACCAGGAGCCAGGCCGTGTCACGGCAGGAACCGATTCGTTCGGTGAGGGTCTCTTCGGGGGTCTGGACCCCGGCTTCTATGCGGACCGAATAGGCGATATCGCGATAGGTCGCAGCGTTCAGTGCACCCAAGAACTCGACCGTGGACCGTCCGTCGGACGGAGGCGCGCCGCTAGCCGCGACCCATTCACTGACGAGCGGTCCAAGCCCGGGGGCGGGGAGATCCAGGTACGGCTTGAGGTCGGCTGCGAGCTCGTCCGGATAGTCAAACGGGTAGGTCTCGGCGTAGCTCTCGATGAAGAAGTCGAAGGGGTTGATCACCTTCATGTCGGCCACCAGCCCGACGGTGATGTCGAGTTCGCTGGCCTTGGTCGGGAACACCGCTCGCGCCAGGTGGTTTCCGAAGGGATCCTGCTGCCAATTGATGAAATGGTCGCTGGGCGAAATCGTCAGCGAGTAGGCCTCGATGGGGGTGCGTGAGTGTGGCGCCGGACGCAGTCGGATGACGTGCGGCCCGATCGCGATCGGCCGGTCGAATCTGTAGGTCGTGCGGTGCTGGAGCGCGATCTTCATCGCTTGTTCGGTGCTCCTAGGGTCCTCGCCTAGTACCGGTAATGATCGGGCTTGTACGGACCGCCGAGCGGGACGCCGAGGTAATCGGCCTGCTTTTCAGTGAGCTCGGTCAAGTGCACATCAAGCGCGTCCAGGTGCAATCGGGCAACCGCTTCATCCAGATGCTTGGGCAGGGTGTAGACCCCGAGCGGATAGTTCTCAGGCTTGGTGAACAGCTCGATCTGAGCCAGCACCTGATTGGTGAAGGAGTTGCTCATCACGAAGCTGGGGTGACCTGTCGCATTGCCCAGATTCATCAGCCGGCCCTCGCTGAGCACGATGATGCTGTGGGGTTCGGCACCGTTTTCGGTGAACTGCCATTCGTCCACCTGAGGCTTGATGTTGATCTTGGTGGCGTTTGGCAGTGCGGTCAATCCGGCGATGTCGATCTCGTTGTCAAAGTGCCCGATGTTGGACACGATCGCCTGGTGCTTCATGCGTCGCATGTGGTCGGCGGTGATCACATCCCGGCAGCCGGTCGCGGTGACGTAGATGTCGGCGATGCCAAGCACTTCCTCGAGGGTGGCCACCTGGAAGCCGTCCATCGCTGCCTGCAACGCACAGATCGGGTCGATCTCGGTGACGATCACTCGCGCGCCCTGGCCGCGAAGTGACTCCGCGCAGCCTTTGCCGACGTCCCCGTAACCGCAGACAACCGCGACCTTTCCGCCGATCAATACGTCGGTGGCCCGATTCAGTCCATCGATCAGCGAATGTCTAATGCCGTATCGGTTGTCGAACTTTGACTTGGTGACCGAGTCATTGACGTTGATGGCGGGGAACATCAGCGAGCCGGCTCGCAGCATCTCGTACAGGCGATGTACGCCGGTGGTGGTCTCCTCGGTCACGCCCTTGATGGCATTGGCGATCTGGATCCAGGAGCGCCCTCCGGCGAACGACTCACGCAGCAACTCCAGGAAGACGCGCCACTCCTCGGAGTCCTCTGCCGAGGGTTCCGGCACTTCCCCGGCCTTTTCCGCCTCCGCGCCGTGATGCACGAGCATGGTGGCGTCGCCGCCATCGTCAAGGATCAGGTTGGCCAACTCGTCATCTGGCCAGTGCAGAATCTGGCTGGTACACCACCAGTACTCCTGCAGCGTCTCACCCTTCCAGGCGAATACTGAGACCCCCTTGGGATCCTCCGGCGTGCCGTTGGGCCCAACCACTACGGCGGCGGCGGCATGGTCCTGAGTGGAGAAGATGTTGCAGCTTGCCCATCGCACTTCGGCACCCAAGGCCACCAGCGTCTCGATGAGCACCGCTGTCTGCACCGTCATATGAAGGGACCCGGCGATCTTTGCCCCAGCCAGTGGCTTGGAGTCGCCGTACTGAGCACGCATAGCCATCAGCCCCGGCATTTCGTGCTCCGCCAGGCTGATCTCCTTGCGGCCGAACTCGGCCAGGCTCAGGTCGGCAACGCGGAAATCCATGGGCGCAAGCCTATGGGAGGTGGCTGACTTCCAAAGAATCTTCGTCCGCTCCGCCCGTGCGTCTTCCATCACAGCCGTCGAAACGTACGCCTCAGAGCCCACCTGCCCGCACGTCATCCATCGGAGCCGTCGAAACGTACGATGCGACGTCCGCCCGGAGTCCCCAACTCAGTGGCTCGGAGCGGCGGGCCGCTCTGGCCGTGGAGCTGGGACATGGTTCGGGTCGTAGATGTCGGGTTCGAGGTAAAGCGCGGTGACCATCGGCTCCGTCTCGCGAATATTGACCTC
>JAJTCL010000421.1 GCA_021323255.1 Propionibacteriaceae bacterium
ACTTCGTGGTAGAGCTCAGCGGGCTCCAGCTTGGCTCGCAGTTCCATCGGCACCGACTGCACGATGGGCTCGAACTGCTCGGTCAGCCACTCGTGAGCCACGATCGCCTCGTCCGCCCCTTGCTGGTCAGTGCGGGCGCGGTAGTAGTCAAGATCATTAAGCAGTCGCCGAGCCTGGTTCTCCTCGGTATCCATTCCGGTGAGCCGGATCAGCCGGCGCGAATGGTGCCCGGCGTCCACGACCTTGGGTTGGATTCGGATGGTTGAGCCCGGGAAGTCAGTGGTGATGTCGAGCTCAGCGACGTCGAAGCCGAGGGCGTTGAGCCGGCGGACCCGGCTCTCGATGCGATGCATTTCGCCGGTGTCGAACTCCTCAACGCCGGTCAGCTCGTCCCACAGCTCGCGGTAACGGCTCTCGATGGTCTCCACCAGCACCAGCGGATCCAAGGCCTCATCCAACAGACCGCCAGCTTCCAGATCTGAGAACTCTCCATAGAGGTTGGTTCGGGCGATAGTCAGGTCATGCTCGCGCTGACCTGTGGTGAGCTTGTCATGGAGCTCGCTGGTCTCAGCATCGACCAGATACGCGGCGAAGGCGCCGGCGTCGCGCCGGAACAAGGTATTGGAAAGCGATACGTCGCCCCAGAGGAACCCGATGAGATGCAGTCGTGCCAACAGCACGACCATGGCGTCGACCAGTCGATTGACCGTGTCCTGGCGTACGCCACGGTTGAACAACGACCGATACGGCAGCGAAAACTGCAGGTGCCGGGTGATCAGGATCGGATCAAGCGGCTCGCCGATTCTGTCGGCACGCGCTGTGACCACTCCCACCGCCTCCACAGACGGAGTGTCGAGCCGCGCGAGGTCACGCAGCAACTCGTATTCGCGCAGCGCGAGGTGCTCCATCACCTCCTTGAATGCGTAGATATCACTGCTAACGCGGACGAAACGTACGACGTGCCGGGAGAGACCGCGTGGCAGTGCAACCAGATTCTCCTCCGGCCAATCGGCCAGGGGAATATCCCAGGGCAGGGTGATCAGCTCGGCGTTAGGCCGTGCCGCGAGGAATCTGGGCATGAGCTAATCCTGACATCAAGCAATCGGCCTCCCGCACCGTGCGGGAGGCCGATTGTTCTGATCAGGTCATCTCGGATACTCGTCGTTGATGCTATGCAGCTCAGGAGAGAGGCGGTCGCCGCTCGCCTTGGAGAACACGTGCACGTGTGCCGGATCGACCTGCAGCCGAACGGTCTCGCCACGACGCGGCGGCGTCCGCCCGTGGATCCGGGCGACGATCTGCTGAGCGGTGATCAACTCATCTTCGGCGATACCCGTCAGGGTGCCGTAGATGAACGCGTCGGCGCCCAGTTCCTCCACGACGCCGACATCGATGCCGATGCCCTCACTGACGCCGTCGGACATCTCGAAGTTCTCCGGGCGGATTCCCAGCACGAGGTTCTTCTCATCCGGTGCCTTAGCGAGGGTCTCGCGGGGCACCGGAACGGTGTAATCACCCAGGTGTATGCCGTCCGGCGCCACGATGCCCTCGATCAGGTTCATGGCAGGCGAGCCGATGAAGCCGGCGACGAACAGGTTTCGTGGCGCGTCGTACAACTGCAGCGGAGTGTCGCATTGCATCATGAGGCCGTCCTTCAACACCGCTACGCGGTCGCCCATGGTCATGGCCTCGACCTGGTCATGGGTCACATAGACAGTGGTGACGCCCAGGCGTGTCTGCAGCGCCGCGATCTGGGTGCGGGTGGAGACGCGGAGCTTGGCGTCGAGGTTGGACAGCGGCTCGTCCATCAAGAAAACCTGCGGCGAACGTACGATGGCACGACCCATGGCGACGCGCTGCCGCTGGCCGCCGGAGAGAGCCTTTGGCTTGCGGTTGAGGAAGTCCTCCAAGCCCAGCAGGTGGGCAGCCTCTTGCACGCGCTGCTGGCGCTCGGTCTTGGGAACCCCGGCCATTTTCAGAGCGAAGCCCATGTTGTCGCCCACCGTCATGTGGGGGTACAGGGCGTAGTTCTGGAAGACCATGGCGATATCGCGGTCCTTGGGCGGAAGGTCGGTGACATCGCGTTCGCCGATCCAGATGGCTGAATTCGCCGTCGTCGATGTCCAGATTGAGTTTGTCGACGGAGGGGTGGTCGGCACCCGGATAGACGCGGGTCGCCTCCTTGAATGAAACAGTGGCCACGCCACACTTCCTTTCCACGGGCAGGTACGTGCCCGACGATCCGTAGTGGAAATTCGCAGCACGAGGCAGGGACCCGGTGCTGGTCAGAACACTAGCGCAGCAGAGCTCTCCTGGGCAGTGCCTCCGCGGCCCACCTACGCGCGCGCGTCACGTTCAAGATCGGCGACCGGACAAGTCGACATCCCACGATCGGCGATCGGGCCGTCAACATCCCATGCTGCTGGGATGTTGACGCCGTACACGGGGCATGCCATGCACAGCGCGAGAACCCATGCTGCGTTGGATGTTGCGCCAGGCCGTTCTCCGCCCCAGCCTGGGATAGCCGGAGAGCTTCAGATCGCTGGCGAGCTGGCGGATGACCAGTCGCGTCCGTTGAGTCGGCAGGCGTCGACGCCAGCGCAGGGCAGCAAGCCAGGATCCCTCAGCACTCCACGATATTCACAGCCAGCCCGCCGCGCGCCGTCTCCTTGTACTTGATCTTCATATCGGCGCCGGTCTGCATCATGGTCTTGATCACTTTGTCGAGACTGACGGTGTGCTCGCCGTCGCCGTGAAGTGCCAGCCGGGCTGCGGTGATCGCCTGCACCGAGCCAACGGCATTCCTCTCGATGCAAGGAATCTGGACCAGGCCACCTACCGGATCGCAGGTGAGACCCAGATTGTGTTCCATGCCGATCTCTGCGGCGTTCTCCACCTGTTCCGGCGTCCCGCCCAGGATCTCGGCAAGCGCACCGGAGGCCATCGAGCAAGCAACGCCAACCTCGCCCTGGCAGCCGACCTCTGCGCCGGAGATGGACGCAGTCTGCTGGTAGATCGCGCCCAAAGCCCCGGCGACGAGCAAGAAGTTGACGATGGCGCTGTTGCCGGTGCCGGGCACGAACGTGACCGCGTAGCGCAAGACAGCCGGAATGATGCCAGCAGCACCGTTGGTCGGGGCGGTCACTACCCGTCCACCAGATGCGTTCTCCTCGTTGACGGCCAGCGCCCACAACGTCACCCAGTCGATAGCGGCCAGGGGATCGACTTCCTTGCTGCCCGCGCCGTCGGTCAGCCGCTGATAGATCTCCGCCGAACGACGCCGGACCTTGAGGCCGCCGGGAAGCACTCCGGGGGTTGAGCAGCCGCGCTCGATGCACTCCGCCATGACTGACCAGATCTTCAGTAACCCAGCACGAACCTCTGCCTCTGAGCGCCGTACACATTCATTGGCAAGCATCACTTGGCTGATGTTCAGGTTCTCCTGGTTGCAGAAATCCAGCAGCTCGATGCCGGTACGGAAGGGATATGGCACCGGCGTCGGGTCTGGCAGCAGCTGCGGGTGTCCGGACCCGTCGTCATCCAGGACGAATCCGCCGCCGATCGAGTAGTAGGTGCGCTCACTCAGCACCTTGCCTTCGCAGTACGCGGTGAAGGTCATGCCGTTGGGGTGGAACGGCAGCGAGTGGCGGCGATACAGAAGCAGATCGTCTTCAGGATTGAACGCGACTGGATGCGTGCCATTGAGCCGCAGCTGGCCAGTCCGCCTGATCTCGTCGGCGCGCAAGGGGCCGTTAGTGGTGTCGACGGTTTCTGGGTCCTCGCCCTCAAGGCCCAACAGCACGGCGTTGTAGCTGCCATGGCCATGTCCCGTGGCCCCCAGTGATCCGAACAGCTCTGACTGAACCCGTGTCGTCCGAGGCAAATCCCCGTCGGCGGCCAGCGCAGTGATGAAACGCCTCGCTGCGCGCATTGGTCCAACAGTGTGGGAGCTGGATGGACCAATGCCGATGCTGAAGAGATCGAAGACACTGACCGGCACCGTTCCAGTCTGCCTCCGGTCGGGGGCAGGAACGAATGAGCCCTGCCGGCTCATACCCGGCAGGGCCGCGAAAGGGCACTCTCAGTCTGCTGCTTGGGCTGATATGAACTCTGCAGCGACACGCCCCCGGGACCCTGTCGGTATCAATTGTTTCGACACGCCGTTAATTCCCTATGACACGCCGATGACGAGAAAAAGACAGCTCCACCTCTTGCCAAGGGGTCCCAGGAGGCATTTAATTGGTCTACGCCACATCGCGAGCTTCGGTTCGCCAGTGGCACGAAGCTCCGGTCAACTCATACTTGACCGGAGCTTCACCCATCTATTTGAGGTTGCGCTCGCGCAACGGGCGCTGGAGGCCGACTCGGTTCGTCGCTCTACGCGAGACGAAAAGCGTGTCTCGCTCATCGCTCCTGCACTCGCCGGCGGCGCCCTCCGACGCTCGCGCAACAGGCCATCACGCTCGCGCCTTCACCTCCCCTTGCTGCCACTTCGCTGCGCGCCGCAGTGTGGCAGTGTGGCGATGTGGGAGGTGGCTGGTGAAAGCCCTCGTCAAGACAAAGCCGGGTCCGGGGCTGGAGCTGGTCGATATCCAGATGCCGGGAGTCGGGGCAGGCGACGTCCTGGTCAGGGTCAAAGCGACCGGCATTTGCGGCACCGACCTGCATATCGAGTCCTGGGACGAATGGGCGCAGAAAACTCTGCAGCCACCGGTAACGGTGGGCCATGAGTTCTCCGGCGAGGTTGTCGAGATCGGCTCCGGCGTCACCGACGTCGCGATCGGGGACCTGGTCTGGTCTGTGGGCGGTGTCGCAACTGCCGGGCTGGCCGGCGTCATCTCTGTATTCACACTCGAGTCATCGGTGTTCACCTCGCCGGCGCTTTCGCCGAATACCTCGCGCTGCCGTCCAGCAACACCTGGGTGCACCGAGAACCCATCGATCCAGATGTCGCTGCGATCTTCGACCCCTTTGGCAATGCGGTCCACACTGCGCTGGCGTTTCCGATGCTCGGCGAGGACGTCTTGGTCACCGGTGCCGGACCGATCGGCATCATGGCGGCAATGGTCAGCAAACACGCTGGCGCACGGCATGTCGTGATCACCGATCACAGCGACGAGCGGCTGGCCCTAGCGAGCAAGCTTGGCGTCACCCGAGCTGTGAACATCGACCGCGAGAAGGTAGGTGACGCGCAGCGTGAGCTCGGCATGCGCGAGGGGTTTGATGTTGGGCTCGAAATGTCCGGCAGCTCAGAGGCGCTGCGCGACATGATCGCGCAGATGACCCATGGTGGCAGGATCGCTGTGCTGGGTTTGCCGCCGGCCGAGATCAGTGTCGATGTTGCGGCCATCGTGCTGAAGATGCTGACCATTAAGGGCATCCACGGCCGTGAGAT
>JAJTCL010000422.1 GCA_021323255.1 Propionibacteriaceae bacterium
TAGCTTTAGATTCCACGGCGTTCCCCAGGACGAACCAAGCGAAGGGTGACCCGGGAGGCAGCACGACTAGCGGGAGAATGCCGTGGTCGCGGGGGTGAGCTGCGAGGAACGCGCTTCGTCGCCCCCTCGGCCGCCGCGGCCGGCCAGTGCATCGGGCCCGGGGCGCGGGCAGCCGGGATGCGCACGAGGGCGTGAGCGGCTCACGATCCAGGAGCATCACGATCCCATCGCCCAACGATGGGAAGCGCGTGCCACCTCGCGGCAGCGCGTTGCGGACAGGGGCGCTACGCTGGCCAGCGGCGAGTGGGCCCACCATCATCGGCTGGAACCGGCAATGTCGGTGAAGAGAAAGGCGACCGTGCCGTGAGGGAGCTCAGGCATCGGTGTCGTTCGTCAGTTCGTCAGCCAGCACCAGTGCGTCGGTCACTGCCTGGTCAAGTGGCAAAGCTTGGCCAGCTGCATGAGCGGCGGCAAATGCTTGGTTGCCCCACGCCAGCTGTGCCGCGACTACCGCGCTCTCGTATGACTCGCGATCGACCTGCTCCAAGGTAATCCCGACGGCCGCCAGCTGTGCGTCAGCGGTCCCAAGCAGGCGTGCGGCTTGCTCAGTCCATCGCCGTCAGGGCATCCGCCAATGCGAGCGCGTCGGACACTGCAGCCTCCAGGGGTAGTCCCCCACCGGCCTCCTTGGCGTCTGCGAAGGTCACCTTGTCCAGTGCTTCACGCGGCATTGCCTCGACCCGCTCTCGCAACTCCTCCTGGTCCGGTAGGAGTGGTACCCCCGTGAGCCGACGCAACCCATCTGCCGCGCCAAGGAGCCGGGCGCCACGGACCGCCTCTCGACTTGCCGCGGCCAACGCCGCTAAGCCGACTAGGACCGTGGCAACACGGAGCTTGTCCCCTAGTTCTCGGGCCAGGGCGAGAACCTCCCGGTAGGCTGCCAACGCCCGGACTCGGTCTCCGCGTGCCCGCGCCATCTCAGCAAGCTCCATGAGCGTCTCGACCATGAGAGGCTTGTCGTCGAGCTCCCGTCCAAGCCGGAGCGCATTCTGGTACGACTTTTCAGCGCGCTCAACGTTGCCGCGAAGTCGCTCCAGGGCAGCATGAGTCAAGATAGCGTTGGCGGTGCCGTAGGTGTCTGCGCCATGCTCGAACAGACCCATCGCCTCTGCCAGGAACTGCTCCGCCCGGTCGATGTGACCTTGCTCCATGGAGACTTGAGCGAGGTTGGCCAGAGTGCGGCCTGTCCCTGAGGTATCCCCAAGCTCCCGCCGTAGCCCCAGCGCCTGCTCGTAGCAGGCCGCGGCCTGCGAGTGATCCGACGCCACATTGCCGAGGTGGTGCCACGCGGCGGCGACTGCCTGGTCTGGGAGGGCTTGTGCAAGGGCGAGGCACTCCTCCAGGAGGGCTTGCGCGGCCCCGTAGTCACCCTGGGTTTCAGCCAATAATCCAGCGCCGCGCAGCGCCCAAGCCCGCGCCACCGTGCGTTCCTCGCGTCCGACGACCAGCGCCCGCCTAAGCCACTCTCGTCCCTCACCCGGGTTACCGCGTACAGCCCAGAACCGCGCTAACGCAGCCGCAACACGCAGCGCACTCTTGCCATCCGGTTGCTCCAGCATCCACGCCAGTGCCGATCGGATGTTGTCGTGCTCAGCCTCGAGTCGGTCCAGCCAAACCCCTTGCCGTGCCCCCTGTATGATTTCCAACGCGGCATCCTCCGCCAGCGCGATCATGACATCGGCGTGGCGCCGTCTTGTCTCCTCCGCCTCCCGGCTCCCCTCCAGATGCTCCAGCCCGAACTCGCGAATGGTCTCCAGCATGCCGAAGCGCGGCTCCCCTTCCGGTCCCTCCTCCTGGCGCAGCAAGCTGTGCTCGAGCAGCCGCTCCAGTCCGCCGAAGACCTCCAGGGTACCGTCCGGGTTCGCGACCGCTTCGACCGCCTCGAAGCTGGCCCCACCCGCGAAGACCGCCAGGCGGCGGAATAGCTGCTGCTCCTCTGGCTCCAGCAGGTCATAGCTCCAGGCGATCGTGTTGCGCAGTGTCTGTTGGCGTGCCGGCGCGTCTCGCGCTCCCCCCGTCAGAAGGGGCAGCCGTTGCTCGAGCCGCGCCAGCATGGCCGGCGGCGGTAGCATCCGTACCCGGGCCGCGGCCAGCTCAATGGCCAGCGGCAACCCGTCCAAGCGATGGCAGATCTCGGCAAGAGCCGGCGCGTTCTCATTACTTATGGTGAAGTCCGGCTTGACGGCCTGGGCCCGGTCGATGAAGAGCCGCACCGCCTCGTACTGTCTCAGTTGCTCCGGTGGGGGCGGAGGCTTGCGTCGAGGGAGGCCGAGTGAGGGAACTGGATACTCCCGCTCGCCGCGTAGTCGCAGCGGCATGCGGCTCGTGGCCAGTACCTTCAGTCTCGGAGAAGTGGCCAGCAGTTCACCGATCGCGGGAGCCGCATCTACGAGGTGCTCAAGGTTGTCCAGCACCAGGAGGAGTTGTTTAGTGACAAGGAAGTCCCGAAACCGCTCTGCCAGCGGTTGGCCGCCCTCCTCATGAACTCCCAAAGTGGACGCAATCGTGGAGAGGACGAGCGCAGGATCGGTCAGTGAGGCCAACGGCACGAAGAAGACCCCGTCGGCAAAGTCGTCGAGGAGGTCAGCCGCAGCCTGGAGCGCGAGGCGGGTCTTGCCGGTGCCTCCCGGACCGCCTAAGGTCAGCAGGTGGACGTCATTTCGCTGCAACAGGCTCACGACATCGGATGTCTCGCGTTCCCGGCCGAGGAACGGAGTTGGTTGGCGCGGCAAGTTGTTGGGACGGGACTCGAGCGACTTCAGCGGTGGGAACTGATCAGGTAGCTCCGGGTGCCGCAGCTGAT
>JAJTCL010000423.1 GCA_021323255.1 Propionibacteriaceae bacterium
CAGGCCGTCAGCGGGCTGCTGAATCCCCAACCCATGCAAGGCGCGGCTGTCAGGTGGTCAGGTTCAAGCGGCAACAAGGCTCATTCCACAACAGCCTCTGCTGATGCAGCGGAGTCCAAGTAGATGATGCGGAGTGCCAAGACCATGAATGCGGCAATCCGCACGGTACGACGAGGTCAGCGGTTGGCGAAGAAATCCTTCAACAGCGCACCGCACTCAGCCTCGAGGACACCGCCACGTACATCCACACGGTGGTTCAGCCGCGGATCGCGTACCACGTCAAAAAGCGAACTGACCGCACCCGCCTTGGGATCGAAGGCGCCGAAAACCAGCCGCGCGATTCTCGCCAGCACGAGGGCGCCGGCGCACATGGTGCAAGGCTCGAGAGTGACGACCAGCGTCAGGCCCGTCAACCGCCAAGATCGCAGCTGTCTTGACGCTTCCCGCAGCGCGAGGAGTTCGGCGTGCGCCGTCGGATCATGCCTGATCTCGCGTTCATTGCACGCGGACGCCAGAACGGTCCCAGCCTGGTCGATCACCACCGCACCGACCGGCACATCGCCGTGCATTGCCGCCAATCGAGCCTGATCAAGAGCCAGCTGCATCGAGTCGTTCCAGTGGCTCAAGCCGCTGAATTCACTCACCCACTGCTGCTTCGGCGGCCTTACGGAACTGCGGATTGAGTTTGATCTTGTCAGCGATCTCGATCAGCATGTCGACGCTGCTCAGATCGAGATTGTCGATGATGGCACCCATGTCGAAGTCACTCAGCCCGAGATCGGCGACGATGCCGAGGTCGCCGATCGGCTCGCCCTCCTCCTCGTCCTCCTCCAAGGGCTCTTCGCCTAGATAATCCACCACATCGCGGGCGATCGGCCAGTCGCTCGCCGCTGCCGCATCGGACAGCAGCACCTGGACGTGTTGCCCACGCACCCGGGTAATCACGAAAACTTCCTCGACCAGGCTGACGAATCCCAGCGCGCCGGCATCACCCGGCAACCGGCGCAGCTGGACGATCAACTCGTCGAGATCGTTGGCGAGGTCTTTGCCCAGTGACTGCACGTACGGCTGGCCGTCCTCTCGATAGGCGGCCAGCACGAAATCGATCTCGTCTTCGGCAGCATCCTCAAGGTCAACCTCGTCGAAATCTTCGTCATCCTCAAGATCGTCGTCGGGCTCGTCTTCGGTATCTGCCGGCTCGCTCACCGAGTCAGCGCTTTTGCCCGCGCCATCCAGCTCGAACGACTCGTACTCCTCGTCGTCGAACCCCGACATGACTTCCTCCTCCGCACAATCGGCCAAACCCGCTCCATCGTGTCAGACGCATCCCCCTGACACGAGTCCGATCCCCAATCTCAGAGCCAGCCTCGCTACCGTTCCAGCGTGGAACTACGCACCGTCGACCATCCGCTCGTCGCCCACAAGCTCACCGCGCTGCGGGACCGGACCACCGACTCTCCGACCTTCCGGCGACTTACCGAAGAGCTGGTCACCTTGCTGGCCTACGAGGCGACTCGGAATGTCCGGGTTATCCCCCGCACCGTTGAGACACCGCTCCAAACCGCAGTCGGGGTGAAGCTGTCACCGCCGCGGCCGTTGGTAGTGCCGATCCTGCGTGCTGGCCTCGGCATGCTGGAGGGCATGAGTCGGCTCATGCCGACGGCTGAGGTCGGGTTCGTCGGCATGATCCGTGATGAAGAGACTCTCTTGGCGACCACATACGCCGAACGGTTGCCGAGCGACTTGACCGGGCGACAGTGCTACATCCTTGACCCCATGCTCGCCACCGGCGGCACACTTGGGTCGGCCGTGCAGTTCCTGGTCAAGCGCGGCGCTGACCACATCACCTGCATCTGCCTGATCGCGGCCCCCGAGGGGATCGCCAGGCTCACCGAGCTGCTTGATGAGCTGCACGTACCCTGCACGCTTGTGCTGGCGGGACTGGACGAGAAACTCAACGATGTCGGCTACATCCTTCCCGGCCTCGGCGACGCCGGTGACCGCCTCTATGGCGTCGTCTAACGCCGACTTGCGCCGACTTGTCAGCGTTAGGTGAGTCAGTAGTAGTAGGGGAAGGGGGTCCAATCGGGGGACCGCTTCTCGAGGAAGGCGTCCCGCCCCTCCGTGGCTTCGTCAGTCATGTACGCCAGCCGGGTCGACTCGCCGGCGAAGACCTGCTGTCCGATCAGCCCATCATCGATGGCATTGAACGCGAACTTGAGCATCCGCTGGGCAGTTGGGCTCTTCCCGCAAATGATCTTGGCCCACTCCAGCCCAACCGTCTCCAGCTCCTCGTGCGGCACAACGCGGTTCACCATCCCCATCCGGTACGCGTCCTCGGCCGAGTAGGTCTCACCCAAGAAAAAGATCTCCCGCGCCACCTTCTGCCCGACCTGTCGGGCCAGGTATGCCGACCCGAAACCCCCGTCGAAGGATCCGACATCGGCATCAGTCTGCTTGAACCTGGCATGCTCGGCACTGGCCAGACTCAGGTCGCAGACCACGTGCAAGCTGTGTCCTCCACCGGCTGCCCAGCCGTTGACCAGCGCGATCACGATCTTGGGCATGAAACGAATGAGCCGCTGCACCTCGAGGATGTGCAGCCGGCCGAGCGCGGCGGCATCGCCGCTGTGAGCGGGCGCGGACGAGTCGTACTGATATCCCACGCGGCCCCGGATCCGCTGGTCACCGCCGCTACAAAACGCCCACCCCCCATCCTTCGGCGATGGCCCATTTCCGGTGAGCAGCACCGCGCCCACGTCGGAGGAGGTTCGCGCGTGGTCCAGAGCGGCGTACAGCTCATCGACGGTGTGCGGCCGGAAGGCGTTGCGCACCTCGGGCCGGTCGAAGGCGACTCGTAC
>JAJTCL010000066.1 GCA_021323255.1 Propionibacteriaceae bacterium
TCTGGCCGTGACAACCGACCGTCGGACGACGCTGCGTCGTGCACCGATCACGTCTGGCGAGCCAAGCACGTTGCTCAGCGGAGTCACCGATCTGCTCAGACCGCAGTTCACCAGATACGACGAGATCTGGGTCATCGGGCGCCACGGCGGCCGGCAACGCATGTGGATGGCCACCGAGAAGAAGCGGATCGAAGTCGAGGCAGCAGTGTTCAGCCGCGGAAGCAGCGTGACGGCGTTCAAAATTTCACCCGATGGCACCCGGATGGCGCTTGTTCGCCGCAACACCGCGACCGGGCAGGAACAGCTCGGGATAGCGAGGATCATTCGTTCCGACAACAAGATCATCGTTAACGGCTGGCGAGCTCTGGACACTACGCAGGGCACCCTGCCGATCGGAAAAATCGCCGATGTGGCATGGCGCGATGGCACTGAGCTGCTCGTATTAGGAGCCGCCGATGCCGCCACCGCGTACACGCCGTACCAGGTCGTGGCAGATGCCTCGCGGATCGCGGCGGAGGGCGAGCCTGCGGACTGGGATGCCATGGAGCTCGCGGCACTTCCCGGGACACAGACGGCAATCATCGTCGGCCGCACCGGTAAGACCTGGAAGGACGACAGGAGCGAGTGGCTGCCCTTCGTCGAAGGAGTCAGCACCATCGCGTATCCGGGCTGAGGGAGGACGGCCACCGATTTGACTGTCCACAGATTGCCTTGTGCTCGCCGAGTCTGACGTTGGCACACGTCAGACTCGGGCGGTGAGCTTTGAGAAATGGCTGGCGGCAGCGGGTGATCTGTTGCTCGGCGCCCGCTGCCACGGCTGCGGTCAGCCTTGGTGGGGGATCTGCCCACTCTGTCGTCAGCAATTCGCCAGCCGACGTCCTTTTCTCACAACTCCCGTTCCCTGCCCAGACGGATTCCCGGTCACCGTGGCGTCCTCGAGCTACGACCCGATCCTGCGCAGGTTGATCAGCGCACATAAGGAGCGGCAGGCGTTGGCGCTGACCAGATTCCTCGCTGAGCGGCTGGCGTTGAGCGTGCACGGCTTGTTGAGCAGGGGGGCGTACGTACGCGCCAGCAGGATCGTCTTAGTGCCCATCCCGTCAGCAGCGCGAACGGTACGCCGCCGGGGCTTCGATGCGACCGCCTCCATGGCACGGCTTGCGGCGCGTCGCCTCACGGTCCGGTACCCGGTGACAGTTCGATCAGCCCTCACCCAGGCACGGCGGGTCGCCGATCAAGCCGGACTGGGCGCAGCAGCGCGTCATGAGAACATGGCAGGCGCTTTCCGGGTGCGGCGCCCGATCTCGATCGGTGCGGCGGTTCTGGTCGATGACCTCGTAACAACGGGCAGCAGCCTGACCGAGGCAGCGCGGGTGCTCCGAGCGGCCAGAATCCCCGTGCTCGGCGCGGCAACGGTGGCGGCCACGGTGCGCGTACGGCCTTCGAACTCGCCTCAGTTCGACGCCTTCGGCCAGTTCCGCTAAGCCGCTGTTCACGGACTGAGAACTCAGTGAGGATCGGAAGGAACCGGTAGAAATACCGGATGGCAAGGATTAGCGTCATGCTATGGCGCTTGCGCACCAGGGGGACTTTTGGTTAGGCCAGAACCAGGGTGCGTCGAGTGCCTTCGTCATTTCCGGACGGTCTCCGCAGTGCGACCTACTGTCGCCACCGAGCGCCGGGCGCATGCTCGCCTGATCGTGCCGTTCGACCTATCAGCACCTCAATGGAGGTAGACATGGATGTTGTCGTCAAGTCCCGTCATTGCAACCTCTCGGATGAGTTCCGCTCCTACGTGGATGAGAAGATCACTCGACTTGAAAAGCTCAACGACCGGGCTATTCGTGTCGAGGTCGAGGTATCAGCAGAGCGGAACAGGCGACAACACGACCAGGCGAGCCGAGTCGAGATCACACTTCGCACCAAAGGCCCGGTGATACGGGCTGAGGCGGCGGCCGAAGACAAGCTTGCGGCCTTCGATCTGGCGTTGGACAAGCTGATGGCGCAGCTACGCAAGGCAGCCGACCGTAAGCGGGTCCATCGTGGCCAGCACTCGCCGCGCTCCTTGCACGACGCGGCCGCTGAACTACCGCTGATCGAGAACGGTGCACCGGAGACCAACGGGTCATCGGTGCGCAGGGTCGCCGGGATCGAGGTTCAGGGCGACGGGCCCATGGTGGTTCGGGAAAAATTCCACCCGGCGGTGCCGATGAGCTTGGATCAGGCGCTAATGGAGATGGAGCTCGTCGGCCATGACTTCTATCTCTATATCGACTCTGAGTACATGGCGCCGAGTGTGGTCTATCGCCGCAAGGCCTACGACTATGGCGTGATCCGCCTCGATCTGGCCTACGCTCTGGTCTCCTGACCCCCGCGAGCCCAGGTGCTCCTCGTTCAGCCCGCTGACACTGGCAGGCTAGGCAAACGTGCGCCTCGGCTATGTGCGTCGGCTTAAGTCTTTCTTCGTTTGAGTTTCAGGCATCTTCGGTTTGCTACGCCTGCCGGTACACCTCCCAGTGTCAGCGGGCGCCGGTAGCGTCTGCCTGGTGCGACGGGAGAGCCTGAGTAAGGCCGAGGCGCGGCGGATCGCGCTGGCTGCGCAGGGCTTTGGGGTTCCGAGACTTGCCCGACCGGTGACTATGCGGGACGTGCAAGCGGTGACGAGCCGACTCGCGCAGTTTCAGATCGACTCGATCAATGTGGTTACTCGGGCGCAGTTCATGCCACTTTTTTCGAGGCTTGGACCGTACGATCCTGCGCTCCTGGAGCGCGCCGCCTACCGAGCCCCGCGGCGACTTTTCGAATATTGGGGGCACGCGGCCAGCCTGATCGATGTCTCCCTTCAGCCACTGCTGCGATTCCGTATGGAACCGGGCTTCCGCGATGTCTGGGCTGGCGTAGAGCGAGCCGCGCGCGAGAACGCCGATCTGATTCCCTTCATCCGTGACGAGGTCGCCGCGCGCGGACCGATCAGCGCCAGAGATCTGGAGGTCGTCGAGGAGCGTGACCGCAGTAATTGGGGTTGGAACTGGTCCCGGGTCAAGACTGTTCTGGAGTGGCTGTTCTACGTCGGCGAGGTGACCTCGGCCTACCGCAACTCCCAGTTCGAGCGGGTCTACGACCTCCCTGAGCGGGTCATTCCCAGCTCGGTGCTCGCGGTGCCGACTCCGACTCCACAGGAATCAGTCACTGGCCTGGTACGCCGCGCCGCGCGGGCCCTCGGGATAGCAAGTGAGTCCTGCTTACGCGACTACTTCAGGACACGCGTGGCAATGACGCGTCAAGCGATCACGTCATTGGTGGAGGATGGCGAGCTCATTCCGGCGGTCGTCCAGGGATCAGAGAGTCGACCCTGGTATTTGTGGCATCGGGCCCGGGTGCCTCGTCGGATCGCCGCCCGCGCACTGCTGAGTCCTTTTGATTCGATGATCTTCGAGCGGGCTCGGCTGGAGCGCCTGTTCGACTTTGTCTATCGCATTGAGATCTACGTGCCTGAACTGAAGCGGGTCCACGGGTACTACGTCTATCCGTTCCTGCTCGGCGACCAGTTCGTGGCGCGGGTTGATCTCAAAGCCGATCGCGCTCACGGCTTGCTGCGGGTCAATGCCGCCTGGATCGAGCCCGGTCACGACCCGTATCAGGTGGCGACCGAGCTCTCATCGGAGCTCAAGATCATGGCCGAGTGGCTTGGTCTGCAAGCTGTGGAGATTGTGCTGCGGGGGGACTTGGCGGCTGCGCTGAGCGCCGCATAAGACAGCGCGACCGTCACGGCGAGTGTCGCCACTGGTGCGCGGGCTTACGATAGGGGGCGCTGCTGCGGCACTTCTACGATGGATGAAGTCTGGCGCTGAGCCGGGTGGCATGAGGGAACAACTCGGCGCCACTGACCGTGCAGGTAAGTGATGACAACGTAAGGGAGCCAGTTTCCGTGGCTTTGATGGATAGGTTGCTACGCGTAGGCGAGGGCAAACTTCTCAAGCAGCTCAGCAATATCGCCAAACAGGTTAATGCGATCGAGGATGACTTCGTCGCGATGAGCGACGAGGAGCTGCGCGGTCAGACGGGTGAGTTCCGGGCGCGCTACGAAAAGGGTGAGACGCTCGAGTCGCTGCTGCCTGAGGCGTTCGCGACCGTACGCGAGGCCAGCCATCGCGTGCTGGACAAGCGGCATTTCGATGTCCAAGTCATGGGCGGCGCGGCACTCCACATGGGCAACATCGCTGAGATGAAGACCGGCGAGGGCAAGACGCTGGTAGCAACCATGCCGTCTTACCTCAACGCCTTGACCGGGCGCGGCGTCCACATCGTCACGGTCAACGACTACCTGGCTAAGCGCGACTCAGAGTGGATGGGACGCATCCACCACTTCCTGGGCGTGGAGGTCGGCGCCATCCTGTCCCAGATGGATCCTGCCGAGCGCCGCAGGGCGTACCAGGCCGACATCACCTACGGCACCAATAACGAGTTTGGCTTCGACTACCTGCGTGACAACATGGCGCTCAGTCTCGAAGACTGCGTCCAGCGCGGGCACCAATACGCCATCGTCGACGAGGTTGACTCGATCTTGATCGACGAAGCGCGTACGCCCTTGATCATTTCCGGGCCGGCGGAGGACACGGGTAAGTGGTATCCCGAGTTTGCCAAGCTGGTGAACCGACTGCGTCGCGACGAGCATTACGAGGTCGACGAGAAGAAACGGACGGTCGCCATCAATGAGGGCGGCATCGATGCCGTCGAGGATTGGCTGGGCATCCACAATTTGTACGAGTCGGCGAACACGCCGCTGATCTCGTACCTGAACAACGCCATCAAGGCGAAGGAACTGTTCAAGCTTGACCGCGACTACGTGGTGATCGACGGCGAAGTACTCATCGTCGACGAGCACACCGGACGTACCTTGATCGGACGTCGCTACAACGAGGGCCTGCACCAAGCCATCGAGGCCAAGGAGGGCGTTCAGATCCGCGACGAGTATCAAACTCTCGCCACAATCAGCCTGCAGAACTACTTCCGCATGTACGACAAGCTCGCCGGGATGACGGGCACTGCGCTTACCGAGGCCAGCGAGTTCCAGAAGATCTACGGCCTCGGCGTCGTGCCGATCCCGACCAACATGCCCATGATCCGCGGCGATCAGCGCGACCTGATCTATCGCACTGAAGAGGCTAAGTTCGAGGCCATCGTTTCCGACGTGGCCGAGCGACACGAGAAGGGTCAGCCGGTACTGATCGGCACAGCATCCGTGGCCAAATCCGAGATCTTGTCCGCGATGCTGAAGCGTGCCGGAGTCAGGCATGAGGTCCTCAACGCCAAGCAGCATGAGCGGGAAGCGGCCATCATCGCCATGGCGGGCGCCAAGAGTGCGGTCACGGTAGCCACCAACATGGCCGGTCGCGGCACCGACATCATCTTGGGCGGAAACGCCGAATTCCTCGCTGACAAGAAATTGCACGACTCCGGTATCGACGCGCTGGAGAGCTCTGAGGAGTACGAGAAGCGCTACCCCGAGCTCCTCAGAGAGTTCGGGAAAGAAACTCAGGCTGGTCACGACGAAGTCGTCGATCTTGGTGGGCTTTACGTCGTCGGATCGGAACGTCACGAGTCACGCCGCATCGACAACCAGCTTCGCGGCCGCTCCGGCCGGCAAGGTGATCCCGGAGAGAGCCGGTTCTACCTCTCGCTCGGTGATGACCTGATGCGGCTGTTCAAGTCCGACATCGTGGACTGGGTTCTGCAGGCACTCAAGATGCCTGACGACGTGCCCATCGAGAACAAGCGCGTGACAGCCTCGATCGCCAGCGCGCAGAGCCAGGTCGAGGCTCAGAACTTCGAAATCCGCAAGAACCTCCTCAAGTACGACGACGTGATGAACCGGCAGCGGCATGCTGTCTACAGCGACCGTCGCAAGGTGCTGGAAGGCGCCGACGTCGAGTCACGGCTCCGGGCCACCGTCGACACAGTCATCGAGCAATACGTCATCGGAGCGACTGAAGGTTTCGCAGAGGACTGGGACCTGGAACAGCTGTGGAGCAACATGAACACGCTCTATCCAGTGTCCCTGGTACGCGCGGAATACGAGGAGCGCGAGGACCTCGACCGGGAAATTCTCATCGAGGACTTCAAGGCTGACGCCCAGGCTGCGTACGACCGGCGCGAGGAGAGTCTCGGCGAGGAGGTCATGCGAGAGCTGGAGCGCCGAGTGCTGTTGACCGTGCTGGACCGGAAGTGGCGCGAACATCTCTATGAGATGGATTACCTCCGCGAGGGCATCGGCCTGCGCGCCATGGCGCAGCGGGATCCGCTGGTGGAATACCAGCGCGAGGGCGGCGACATGTTCAACGCCATGATGGAAGCCTTCATGGAGGAGGTCGTCGGCTACGTCTTCCACCTCGAGGTGGAGGTTCAGCAGGGTCCAGCCGTCGGCGTCGTCACAGACTCCGAGGGCCAGGCGATTCAGATCGGAGGGGGCCAGATCGGAGCTGACCGGACCGATGCCGGGAAGCGGAACGGTCACGACGGAGCCGGTCGGCAGCTTGTGGAATCTGGACCGGACCCGGACAGCCCTGGTGTCGCGGTGCACTCAGTTGATGACGAGAAGTCCGACTCCGACATCGAGGAACCAGTTGCGGGCCTGCCGAGGGTGAAGGCCAAGGGCCTCGCCGGCCAGACGCGGCCGGGTACCCAGCTGAGCTACTCTGCGCCCTCCGAGGATGGCTCAGTCAAGACGACCGGCAAGTCGGCGAGCAAGGCCGAGAACCCGTACGCGAACGTCGGTCGCAACGCGCCATGTCCATGCGGCTCGGGAAAGAAGTTCAAGATGTGCCATGGGCGGCCAGGCGCCGTCTAGCGGTGTCGCGATAGCGACTGAATTTGTCACTCTGCGCAAGCGCTGAGGCACCCGTCAGGCCCATTGGTTCATGAGCCGTCCACGCCTTGCGCTCGCCATCGCTGCTGCGGCCATCATCATCGCCGCCATCGGACTCGGAGCGGTGATCAGCGGTTCGCTGGCCGGGCCCCAGCCGAGCGGCACCTCTCCCACGGAGGCTACGGGGCCGTCGGACCCGACAGCCAAGCCACCCCACACTCTCACCGATCCTCTGACAGGCGGCACGGTCAGCGACCACCCGGTGGTCGCCGCCAAAGTGGAGAACATCGCGGCGGCCAGACCCCAGGTGGGCCTGAGCCAGGCTGACATCACCTTCATCCAAGAGGTTGAGGGTGCCCAGACGCGACTCCTCGCCGTCTACCACTCGAGATTTCCCAAGCGTGTCGGACCGATCCGCAGTGCCCGGAGCACCGACGCACAACTGCTGCCGCTGTTCGGCAAACCTGGGCTGGTTTATTCCGGAGCGAACTCCTCGGTTCAGCGCAAGCTCGACAATGCCTCGATCGTGCCAATCCAACGCTCCACTCGCGATAGTCGGCGGGTAGCGCCGCACAACGTCTTCGTCAACCTGGACAACATCGCGAAGTCGAAACGGCTTGCCGAGGCCAAGTCCATAGGGTGGACCTTCAACGACGCTGCACCGCAAGGTGCCACGGCAGCATCGGTCAAGTTACGCGTCGGACGCGACACCTTCGACTTCAAGTACAGCTCGGGTCGATACACCGTGCGTTGGAACGGATCTCGGTACGCGGACAGCGGCACGGTCACCAAGGCCGACAACGTCGTGATCATGAACGTGCGCAACCATCCAGACGGCAATCGCGATGTTCAGGGTGCCCCATCGGTTCAATCCGACACTGTCGGTACCGGTGCGGTGATGATCTACCGGGACGGGAGGAAGATCGAGGGGCGATGGGAACGAACGAAGGCCTCAGCGCCGCTGGAGTTCATAGACCAGTCAGGCACGGCGATCGCATTGAAGCCCGGTCAGACCTGGGTTGCACTCGCTGGCTAGGAAATTACTGCCGACGCTGGCATTGAAGTTCTGTGAGAACTACGGCGGCGGCAGCGTGATACCGAACCCTGTCATTGCCAGACGGAGCACCACCTGGCCGGGCCTCAGCAAGTCGGCGATCTTAGCCGCGGCGAGCAGCTCCAGCTCAGCCAGTCGAGCATCGTAAGCATCTTCCCCTTCCAGTCGAGCCCGCTGCAGCTCAGCAACGTTCAGCCAGACTTTTCCTCGAGCCTCCCGGAGGAAACGCCGCGAGCTCAGCCGGTTCGCCGGGGTGAGAATACGATCCAGCAGGCTGCGTGCGCCGCCGATCGCATGATCCTCCGCCGCCACCCGGGCTGCCAGAATCCCATTGATGCGCTCATGATCGCGCCGCCGCCGGTCGACCAGCACCGGATCTTCGAAGTCATGATCGGTGATCACCGAAAGGGTGGCCGGTGGCAGGTCGTAGTTGATGTGCGCGTTCATGCCCAAGAGCAGGTGGACGATGGTCGGCAGCTGCGGATCGGCCCGGAACGCCAGCCGCCACGGTCGCGGCAAGCGCTCGCCCATCAGATCGGCGTCATGCGCCACGATGAACAGTCCCGCAAACGCGACATCCCAGCGCACCACCCAGTCAGGATCCTCGAAGAAGGCCGCATCAACTGCCTCTGCGACCGCCTGCGTGGTGCGCTGATAAGTCGTAATGAAGGTACGCCGGTGCACCTGATCAGGGGGCAGCGCGTCGATCCTTTGTTGAAGCTGGTCGACGACTTCGCCGATGGTCGATCTTGGTTGGCTGGTCGGGCCATCATGCATGATCGCCAGTCTTCCTTGACCCGATTCGCTGCGGAAGGATCGGACTATGGGACAGCAAGCACAGCGGGTGGCATTCGATCCCGTCCTGGTTGGTCGCAGTGAATGTGAGGCGTGGGTCGGGTACTACCGCCGCGACTGGCCGCGAATGCTGGCCGGGCTAATTGGCATGGTGCGACACGGCTTTGCGCTGGGGCCGCTCAGAAACCTGAAGGCTGCTTGGTACGTCCTGCGCGGAAGCCAAGCCTGGGCGCCGTTTCCAGACAATGATCCAGAAGCCGCCCGGCGCCACATGACCCGTTTCTTTCGACTGGCCAACAAGGCCGGCCGAGTCCGCGTCGATCCGCGCCTCGCCGCGGAACTGGAGGTGGCCTGGTGGCAGACCCACCGAGCGCTGCAGCATGATGCCCAGGTCAGTGACGCCGACCTGGGCGCCGCCATGGTCCGCTTCTATTGCTACCTCTACCAGGCAGATCCGGCCGACGTGCGCCGCGCGGCCGAGCTGAGGGTGCAGGCCATGGTCCTCTCCGACGCGTGGGTCGCTGCGGGATGCCGGCTGGACGACCCGACGCTCGCCAAGGAGCGGTTGGCGCTCGTGGCCTCATATGCCGCGCTCCGGGAAGCCAGCGACCGCGGAGCCATGACCGCCGACTTGTCAGAACCCAGTTGAGCTATAGCTCAACTGGGTTCTGACCCTGGGGGCCGTCCGCTGCGTCGCTCCAGCCGCGACCCGCGCGGTCATACACGCAGACTCTGCTGTCGCGGGCTACGGCCAGGCCACTGCGTCGAGTTCGGGCCAGCAATGATGAGGCAATCGAGGAGGCAGGAGCTGAAGTGTCTGACCGCATCGAAGAAATCGCCAAGCGCGCGAACGTGCCCGAGGGCTTTGTACGACAGCTGGTCGCGGCCGGCGCGCTTCCCTCCGATGAGGGTGAGTTGGGATCCTCCAGCGCGGTCCGGCGTGCAAGGCTGCTGTGGTCTTGGACGGCAGCGGGGCTCTCGGTCGAGACGGTCCTTGGCCTGATCAATAAGGGCGCCCTGTCGCTGGCATTCCTGGATGCGCCGGTGATGGCTTTGCCGGAACGCCTGGACCGCTCCTACGAGCAGCTTGCCGCCGAGCGTGGGGCGCCGATGAGCTTGGTGCAAGCACTCCACCAATCGCTCGGCTTCGCCCCTCCGGAGCCCGGCGACATGGCTGGCGAGGACGACGCGACCATGTTGGAGGTTGCAAGGTTGTTCCGCGGCGCGGGAGCAACCGACGACGCCACCCTGCGGCTGCTGGCCGTGTACGCCGACAACCTGCGCCGCATCGCCAAGGCCGAGTCGGACTACTACGAGGCCAACATTGAGCGCCGCCTCCGCGCCAAAGGACTAGACGAGCGTCAGCTGATCGAGCTCGGCACCCAGCTCGGCGACCGGGTCATCGGGTTGCTGGAACGAGTGCTTCTGATGGTCTACCGCCGCCGTCGCGAGCACGTCTGGACCGAGCACGCCATCAACCACGTCGAGGAGGCACTGGAGAGTTCCGGTCTCCAACAACGAGTGCCGCAGCCACCAGCCATCTGCTTTGTCGACCTGACGGGCTACACCCGCCTAACCGAGGAGCGCGGCGACGATGCCGCGGCTCAGGTCGCGGGGCGGCTGGTTGCGCTGGTGAACGACATCTCGCGGCGTCGAGGGGGCCGCCCCGTCAGGTGGCTCGGGGACGGCGGGATGTTCTACTTTCGGGAGCCCGGGACAGCCGTGGTCGCCGGCCTCGACCTGGTAGAGCGCGGCCCTGCGGCCGATCTGCCACCAGCCCATGTGGGCATCCACACCGGCCCCGTCATCTCACAGGACGGAGACGTCTACGGAAGGACTGTGAAC
>JAJTCL010000424.1 GCA_021323255.1 Propionibacteriaceae bacterium
TCCCACCACCGGGTGGGCTGGGGGAGCGACGGGCTACCGGCGCTGTATGGCGGTCGGCGAAGATGATCATGCCGTGCACACCGGGTTCGTGATCAGCGAACTGGACCCGGGCGGCTCGCTTCCTTGGCACGTCCACTCGTTCGAGGAGAGCTGCTTCGTCGTCACGGGGACGGCGGTGATCGACACAGCCGAGGGGTCATACCGTATCTCTGAGGGTGGCTACGGAGTGGTACCGATCGCCATGCCCCACCGGTGGCGCAATGAAAGTCAGCTGCCGGTGCGGTGGGTCGAGATGCAGGCGCCAGGGCCGCGGTCCGCCTACCAGGAGGACACCTTCGTCGTGCCCGGGCCTACCCGCCACGAGGTGGCCGATATCGATGTGCGAGACCCGCGCGACCGTTACTTCGGAAAAATCACGTCGTCACAGATGGACCCCACCCAGCAGAGCCAGGACCTGCTCGAAGTCACGGCAAGCATGCGCACTGCGCTGCTTGTGTATGGAGGGATCAATGTGAAGATGATGGTCGACTCCGACTTGGGCGCTCAGCTGTCGACGATGTTCATGGTGCAGTACGACCCGGACGGAGCCACCGGACCACACGACCACCCGTTCGAGGAGACGTACTTCTTCCTCGAAGGCGAGGCTGAGGCGACCTTCGACGGTAAAGCGGTGGTCCTCGGTGCGGGAGACATCGCCTGGGCTGGCGTAGGCTGCCCGCACTCCTTCCGCAATCTTGGAGGCGGGCCGCTGCGGTGGCTGGAGACCCAGGCGCCGCAACCGCCGCGGAGACATTCTTATCGGTTCGCGCGCGACTGGGACTACCTACGAGAGGTGTTGGGATGACGCAATCACTGCTGATCGTTGGGGGCACGCGCGGCATAGGCAAGGAGATCGCCCGCCGCTACGCGGGACAGGGCTGGTCGGTCGTCTTGACCGGCCGGGAGGACTCGGCTGCCAAGTCGGTGGCCGATGAGCTCGGTGGCGACACACGCGGCATCGCGTTGGACCTCTCGGAGCCGGAGCAGATCGCGGAGGCGTTGGCCGACGTCGGCGCAGTCGACCATCTCGTCTTTGCAGCCATTGCCCGAGACACCAACACCCTCGACAACTACAACATTGCCTCGGCGCGCTACCTCGTCACCATGAAGCTCCTGGGTTATACCGCCGTCGTCAGCGCGTTGCGAGAACGGTTGGCGGAGGACGGCTCGATTGTGCTGTTCGGCGGGCGAGCCAAGGACCGTCCCTACCCAGGTGGGATGACTGTCGGTACCGTCAATGCCGGCGTCACCGGTCTCATGCACGCTCTGGTCGTGCAGCTGGCACCTCGCCGGGTGAACGCGATCCACCCCGGGATCGTCGGCGACAGTCCCTATTGGGCGGAAAATGCCGAGTTCACTGAAAAGGTTCGTCAAGCGACGCCGACCGGGCGAAACGTGACGGTTGCGGACATCGTCGACGGGGTCGACTTCTTGATTCGCAACCAGTCGATCAACGGTCTCGACTTGTACGTCGACGGCGGCTGGTTGGTGCCGTGAGGGTTGCGCTGATCGGCACGGGCCGGATGGGAAGTGCGATGGGTGCCAGGATCGCTGGCGCAGGCCACGAACTCAGGATGTTCAATCGGACGCGGTCACGCGCTGAGGATGTCGCGCGAAGCACCGGTGCGCAGGTGGCCGACACCGCACGTGACGCGGCGGCATCTGCCGAGATCTGTCTGGTCTCGCTCGCCGACGACGCCGCGGTGACGGCGACCTATCTCGCAGACGACGGCCTGATCGGGGGCATGCAGCCTGGTGCGGTGGTGTGTGAGCTGAGCACGGTTGCCCCAGCGACGGTCCGCGGCCTGTCACCGCTGGTCGCTCAGAAAGGTGCGACCTTGATCGACACCCCGGTGTCAGGAAGCGTGTCGGTCGTTGAATCCGGGACTCTCACCGTGATGGTCGGTGGTGATCAGGCGGCGCTGGACCGGGCTCGGCCGGTACTCGAGACGTTCGCGAAGTCGATCTTCCATCTTGGCGATGTCGGAGCCGGAGCGATCATGAAGCTGGTGGTGAACTCTCTGGTCCACTCGCTGAACGTCGCCGTCAGTGAGGCTCTGGTGCTTGCCGAGAAGGCCGGGCTTGATCGCGAGACGGTCTATGACATCTTTGAGGCCGGCGCTGCCGGGGCGCCGTACGTGAAGTACAAACGGGCTGCGTTCTTGCAGCCCGGTGAGATTCCGGTGGCATTCAGCTTGTCGTTGGTAGCCAAAGATCAGGAGCTCATCCACGACCTGGCTCAGCAGACCGGAGCGCGAATGGACCAAGGCGAGGCGTCGCGGCAAATCGTCGCGGAAGCACTCGAGGCACAGATGGGGGAGCGCGACATCAGCGAGGTTGCGGAATTCCTCCGCCGGTCCTAGGTGTGGAGTCTGTCTTGCCTTTGCGGGTGATCGCCGAGTAGAAAAGGCTCAAGATCGCAGCCCCAGCTACGCTGATCACCCAGCGGATCCAGTCAAGGCCAAATGTGTGGGTGCCGCCGAGCAGTCCCCAGGCCCAGTAACCGATCAAGGCGCCGGCAATCCCGAGCAGAACCGTCACAATCCATCCGTACGGTTGCCTGCCTTCAAGCGTCAGGCAAGATCGTCGACTCGATGGGACCACGCCAGCGCGCCCTCCTAGGCGGGGATGGCGGCTGGTTTCGGTTTTGAGGCTTGCCAGACGGCATTGCTGAAGTTGGTGCGGCCGAGGGCGAGGGTGCCTTGGTTAGTGACCAGGTAGACATAGCCGATGGGTGAGCGGTGTATGTAGTAGCCGGGTTCGGGTTGGTGTTTTTGCCAGCCGCCGTGGGTGACAGCTCGATGCCCG
>JAJTCL010000425.1 GCA_021323255.1 Propionibacteriaceae bacterium
GCCTTGCGATTCGGGTCGGTCGCCGGATCCCACTGATCATTGCGAACCAGGTTGAAGCTCTTGCCGGGCTGCAGGTCCTCAAACTTGTAGGGACCGCTGGAGACGATCGAGTTGCGGTACTTGGCACCGGTGTCCTTGTCCTTGGGGACCGGCATCGTGCTGGGCAGCTGAGCGAGGTAGTCGAACGCTGCGAACGGCTGCTTGGTGTGGAAGACGATCGTGTACTTATCGGGCGTCTCAATGGCCGAGTCGGTATTCATGTCCGGCGTCTTATAAGGCCCCTTGTAGCCCTCCGGCAGGTCCAGGACCGCCTCCCAGTACGCAGGGCCATTGGGGAACGTTGCCTTGTCGGTCGAACGCAACACGTTGTATTTGACGTCGGCCGATGTGACCTCGGTACCGTCGTCGAACTTCACGCCCTGGCGGAGCTTGTAGGTCCAGGTCTTGGCGTCCTCGCTTGCCTGACCGAGGCTCTCAGCGAGATCGGGCACGAGCGTGTTGCCCTCCTTGCCGGGCGCCGCCTTGAACATCAGCAGCGAGCGGCCGTACAGCCGGGCGAAGTTCCACGCATAGGCGTAGTACGTCTCACCGGGGTCGAGGGTGTCCCAGTCACCGGGGTTCGCGAACTTCAACGTGCCGCCCTTGGTTTCGGAGGGATTGACGACGCTGGTGGACGCGGCGTTGAATCCGCTGGCGGCGGCCTCGCCGCCTGGCTCCTGCTCACCACCGCCCCCTGGCTGGCCGCAGGCGGCCAGCAGCAGCGTGGCCGAGAGGCCTACGGCGGCCAGGGCCTTGGCTCGCCGGGATCTCGAATGGTTCATTCTGATTCCCTTCTGGTCGTCCGGGGGTAACCCGATCTGATTTCCTATCGATTGCCTCGTGGGTCGAGGGCGTCGCGCAGCCCGTCGCCGAACAGGTTGAAGGCCAAGACCGTGATGAAGATCGCCATGCCAGGCCAGAACATAAAGTGCGGTTGGGTGTAGTACACGACGGCCTCTGACAGCATCCCGCCCCAACTTGGGGTGGGAGGGCGAATACCAACGCCGAGGAAGGACAGCGCCGCCTCGAAGAGAATGTTGGTCGGGATCAGCAGCGTCGAATAGACCAGGATCGGGGCGATCAAGTTCGGCAGCATCTCCGTCCGCAGGATGTACGTGCGGCGGGCTCCAAGGCTGCGGGCTGATTCGACAAACTCCCGCTCTCGGAGCGAGAGCGTCTGCCCTCGGATGATCCGCCCGATATAGGGCCAGTTGAAGAATCCGATGATGAAGATCAACAACACGATCCGCAGCTGATTGCCCTCTAGGCCAAACGCCTGGTCCGGAAAGACACCGGCCACCGCAATCGCGAAGACCAGCAATGGGAACGCCAGGAACACGTCCATCAGCCGGCTGACGAAGGTGTCCGTAAAGCCGCCCAAGAAACCGGAGATGATTCCCAGCGCTGTTCCAATCGCCACCGACAGCAGCGTGGCCAGGAAGGCAATCAACAGCGAGATGCGACTGCCGTAAACGATCCGGCTGAAGATGTCGCGACCGTTCAGCGGCTCGATGCCCATCAGATGATCCCAGCTCATCCCCCCGAGCGGCCCGATCGGGGTCAGCGTCCCGCCGGCGGTGTCGATCAGGTCTTGGTGGAACTCGTTCGGAGGATCGCCAAGGAACCGCACGATCAGCGGCGCGAAGATGGCAACGAGGATCAGGAAGATCAGCACGCCGGCACCGGCCAGGGCAACCTTATCCCTCTTGAGCCGCATCCAGGCGATCTGCCCTAGTGAGCGGCCCTCGGTAGGGCCGGCACCGGCCAGCACCGCTTCCGGGATGGCGGCCTGGGCCTCAGTGCCCATCTCCGGCGGTACTGTCAACTCTTCCTCCTGCCTGGCCCGACCATAGCTCGAAAGATCAGCGGACGTGCCGATTCCGCGGTCGTAGTTACCAGGGAGTAACCGCCATTGCGGAGCGCCCGAAAGCACGATGACACATCCCCACCCATCTTCGGTGATGATGTGCCCTGACAGGATCTCGCTTCGGCGGCGAGCAAAGGAGTCGGATGACGACCGCGGCGCTGATCACTACGCTCTTCCTCGTCATCGAGTACGCGATCAAAATCATCGCGATTGGAGTGGTTCCGGAGAATCGCCGGCCAGGGGCGGCGCAGGCCTGGCTGTTATTGATCTTGTTTCTTCCGCTGGTCGGCCTGCCGCTGTTTCTGTTGATCGGCAGCCCGTACGTCCGGGGCCGGCGACACCGGATCCAGGGCCAAGCCAACCAATTGATCCGTGACTACACGGCGAGCTACCCGATGCTGCCGGCAACGGCGGAAGCCAGCCCTGCCGTGACCTCATTGGTGGGGCTCAACCGCACCCTGGCGTCGTTGCCTTGCGTTCTCGGCGTCAACCGCGGCCTTCACGCCGACTATGAGGAGTCGATCTCCGCGATAACCCGCGCGGTTCGCGCCGCCGAGCAGTATGTCCATGTCGAGATGTACATCTTCGCGCTCGACAGCACCACAGCGGATTTCTTCAACGCCATGGGTGATGCGGTGCACCGAGGCGTCAAGGTGCGACTGCTCTACGACCATCTCGGTTCTCGTGGCTATCCCGGGTTCAAGGAGATGGACCGACGCCTCACCGAGGACGGCATCGAGTGGCATCGGCTGATGCCCATCGACCTCCGCCGCGGCCGCTGGCGCAGACCGGATCTGCGCAACCATCGGAAGCTGGTCGTGGTCGACGGAAGCGTTGCGTTCATGGGATCGCAGAACATGATCGACTCCAGCTATCTGAAACGGGCCAACGTCAAGGTTGGTCGGCACTGGGTCGATCTGAACATCGAGCTGGGCGGG
>JAJTCL010000067.1 GCA_021323255.1 Propionibacteriaceae bacterium
CGCGAGTCCGGCACCTTCTTTGCCATTCCCACCTACTGCTTCATGTTCGCGATCTTGAGTATGGTGATCTACGGGTTGTTCCGGATCCTGGTGATGGGCGAGGAGATCCAGGCGCATAGCGCTCAGTACGGGATCGAGGCGGATCCGCAGTACGCAGCCTTCACCGGCTTCGCGATGGTCGCCCTGCTGGCCCGCACGTTTTCCTCTGGATGCGCCGCCCTCACCGGGGTGGAGGCCATCTCCAACGGCGTGCCTGCGTTCCGGAAGCCCAAGAGCAAGAACGCAGCAACCACTCTGCTGCTGCTCGGCACCATTTCAGTGTCGATGTTGCTCGGGGTCGTGGTGCTGGCCAACCTGACCGGACTGAAGCTGATCGACGCCGGCCACTCGCACTACACGCTCAACGGCGAGCGCGTCGAAGTCATCGAAGAGACGGCCATCGGTCAGTTGTCCGCGGCAGTCTTCGCTGATTTCAAACCGCTTTTCTACTTCGTCGTGGCTGCCACGATGCTGATCTTGTTCCTGGCCGCGAACACCGCATTCAACGGATTCCCGGTGTTGGGCTCCATCCTCGCCAGGGACGGCTACCTACCACGCCAGTTGCACACCCGCGGCGACCGCCTGGCCTACAGCAACGGGATCATCGTGCTGGCCTTCTTCGCCATCGTGCTGATCATCGCCTTCGATGCTGACGTAACGGCGTTGATCCAGCTCTACGTCGTGGGAGTCTTTGTGTCGTTCACCGTCAGCCAGTTCGGCATGCTGCGGCACTGGACGCGTCATCTGAGAGTCGAGACGAACCCTGTGGTGCGCGCACGGATGATCCGTTCCCGAGTGATCAATGCGATCGGGCTGACGATGACCGGCACAGTGCTGGTGATCGTGCTGCTCTCGAAGTTCACCCAGGGCGCCTACATCGCGATCATCGCGATGGGCATCCTCTTTGCGATCATGAAGATGATCCGGCGACACTACGACACGGTGTCTCGGGAGACTGCGCTGGTCGAGGGCGAAGACCGGACGCTGCCGAGCCGGGTACGGGCTGTGGTGTTGGTGAGCAAGCTGCACAAACCGACGTTGCGGGCACTCGCCTTCGCCAAGGCCGCCCGTCCCAGCACCCTGGAGGCTCTCACCGTCTCGGTCGACCCGGAGGAGACCGAACGGCTCGTGAAGAGGTGGGAGGAGACCGACACGGGGGTTCCGCTCAAGGTGCTCGCTTCGCCCTACCGGGAGGTGACCAATCCGATCATCGACTATGTGAGGAACCTGCGTCGGGAAAGCCCGCGTGACGCCGTGACGGTCTACATCCCTGAGTACGTGGTCGGGCATTGGTGGGAGCAGATCCTGCACAACCAGAGCGCTTTGCGACTCAAAGGACGGCTGCTGTTCACACCGGGCGTCATGGTGACATCCGTGCCGTTCCACTTGTCGTCATCGAGCAAGGCCGAACAAAGGTTTGAGCGGGAGACCGCCCAGGAAAACGCTGCTCGTCGCTACCTGCGCAGCGGCTAGCACCTACCGCCTCGACACGCTGGGGGTCTGGGCCCTCAGCGGGTTCCTCTAGGGCAGAGCACCTACCGCCCCGACAAGCCGGTGGTCTGGGGGCGAAGCCTCTAGCGGGGGTCCACGGGGGCGGCAGAGCCCCCGTGTGTGTACCAGCGCTGGAGTTCTGCGAATCCGTCATCGAGACTGACCCGAGGTTGCCACTGCAGCACCTGACGAGCCAGCCGCTGGTCGAACCAGTGCGCTGTGGAGAGCTGTTCAACCAAGAACCGGGTTAGCGGCGGATCATCATCTGTGCGTCCCCGACGCAGGCCTTGGGTCAACGTCCACAGCGACTCCACCACGGTTCCACCCGCGCGTGCCAGTCCCACCGGCACGCGCCAACTGGGTTCTGGGACGCCGGCCGCGCGGCACATGGCGGCAATCAACTCTGCGACTGGTCGCGGCTCGCCGTTGGTCACAACCAAGGCCTGGCCACGTGCATCCACGCAGTGGTCGAGGGCCGCTGTCAGCGCCTCAACGGCATTGTCGACGTACGTGGTATCGACCAAGGCTGCTCCCGAGCCGATGAACGGCAGCCGTCCACGGCGTGCCCGGTCCACAACGCGAGCTACCAACTGGGTGTCACCCGGCCCCCAGACCACGTGTGGGCGCACCGCGACGACTGCAAGCTCCGCGCTGTCACCATCCAGAGCGATCAGCTCGGCTGCGGCCTTGCTTCGGGCGTACGGCCCGCGAGCAGCGACCGGGTCGGCGGGATGCGCACCGTGCCCGATCAGCGAGCTTCCGGCATGGGCCACAGAGGGCGATGAGACATGCACCAGCCGTCGTACTCCGGCCGTCAGACAAGCATTCACCACCGCTCGGGTGCCGTGGACGTTGATCCGCTCGTACTCAGCTTCCGGACCGACTACGTTCACCTTGGCCGCCAAGTGAATGACCGCGTCCTGGTTGCTCACCGCGGTGCGCACAGCGGCTCCATCGCTGATATCGGTCAACACTTCCGGCAGGCCGAGTCCGGCAGGACGCCGCTGCAGCACCGTTACTCGGTCACCTCTGTCGGAGAGCGCGCGCGCTACTCCGCGGCCGAGCATCCCGCTCGCCCCGGTGACCAGCACTCGCACGCTGTCCTCTGTTCCTACGGCCGACCGGCCCGAGCACCGGCGAGCACCCGCTCTGCCCAGCGGGCGAGGCGCTGCCGGTCGATCTTTGCGGCGTGCCGGATATCCACCGGCAACGCTCCGACGACCAGCACAGCTGCGACGCGCACCTCGGCTGCGGCGCGTACGGCGCTGGCAAGCTGGTGCGACGCCAACCCAACCGCGGCGCGGGTTTGCGGGACCACTATCGCCACCACCTGCTGAGTGCCCCGAGGGCCCACACCGACGACCGCTGCGCCGGTTACCGGACTTTTGGCCTCGATGCGTTGCTCCACCCCGACCGGGGTGAGCGGTCCGTCGGCGGTCGTGATGACGTGCATCAGACGGCCCTCAACCCACAGCCGCCCGGCCCTGTCGAGGTGCCCGACATCGCCCGAACGATGCCATCCCGGATCCCGAGAACTTGCTTTCTCCGTCGCCCAAAGCCGGTCGTAACGATCCTTGACGTGGGCCGCGGACACACAGATCTCACCGGAGACCTCGAGGCTGGGATCGGGCGGTCCCGCAGCCACGCCAAGCGGGTCGAGTGGACTGATCTGGATCTGCACACCAGGCAGTGGGCGCCCGACGCACACCCCGTTGCCCGAACCAGCTTCCTCGAGCTCAGACAGCGAGATGTCAGTCAGCGGTAAGGCCTCGGTCATCCCATACGGCGTGTGCAGCTCAGCGCGGGGCAGGATTTCCCGAAGGCTGCGCAACAACGTTACCGAGACCGGCGCTCCGGCTGAGAGCACCAGTCGAATGCGCGCCAGCGCAGACAACTGCTCAGCCGTCAACTCAGCTGAGGTGGCGACGACGTTCCGCAAGGCTGCCGGCGAGGCGAAGACCAGAGTGGCGTTGATGGCCGCCGCCGCATCAGCCAACCGGGCGGCGGTCAGGGTGCCCGGTTTGGTGACATCCATCCGGGGCACGACAGCGCCGATGCCGAGTGCTGGACCGTACAGCGCAAACGGTGCGAAGGCGGCGACCAATCGATCATCTGGATTGACGTCGCATAGGGCGCGCACCTGTTCCAGTTGCGCCAGCAGCTGCTGATGCCGATAAACCACCCCCTTCGGCGGGCCAGTGGCGCCAGAGGTGAACAGCACCGCTGCCTCACTCGACTGCGCGCTGCCGGGGTCGAGGTTCCCCCGTGAGGCGTCGAGGAACGCGCTGCCGTTCCCGGCTGTCACAAGCTCCTCCATCGAGTGCTGAATCCCGAGCCGCTGGCGGAGGTGCCTGGGCACCTCACCGGCAACCACCCGGACACCCGGAAGCTGGAACGCGGCAGCAGCGGCGACCGCCGCTGGGATACCGATCAGATAGTCCGGATCAGCGCTGCGCAGCGAGTCGGCCATACGCCGCCAGCCAAGGCCGGCGTCTGCCACCACGATCACGGCACCCGACTGCCAGCAGGCGTAGACCGTTGTCGTCAGGTCGAGACCTGGCGGCACGAGCAGCGCGATTCGGTGTCCGGGCCGCACGCCCACTCGGCGAAGTCCATCAGCCAGCGCACCGACCCGATCCCGCAGCCCGGCGAACGAGATGACCTGGGTCTCGCCGCGGCCCAGCTCGGCGATGGCCGGACAGTCGTCGCTGCCGGCTGCCACACCAACAGATCGGAGGAGAGTCGGTCCAGGTGCCGGCTGCCGATCAAGAGCCCGCTCGGGCGCGGGCCGCTCCGACCCTGGCCCGCGGGCCGGCGTGGTGAGGTTCGACCTCATCCACATCCAGGCATCCTCGGCCGCGTGAGGCGCATCCTCCATCACCAGATGCGACGCTCGGGCGTACCGGTGGACGTCGGCATGCGGCAACCGCCGCTGCAGGTCGCGGAGGTATCTCTGGGTGAACACAGGGTCGCGGGGCCCCCATAGCAGCAGCGTCGGAACGCCTCCAAGCTCGCCTAGCCGAGACGCAATGTCATCGAGCACGACTCGGCTGGGATGGCCCGCCTCCAGGGGAATGTCCGCCACGAACTCAGCGACGGCCCGTCGTCGCTGAGAGGAGGAGTACGGAGCTCGCAACGCGCGGCGCACCTCACCCGGGATCTGCGGCCAGGACAATGCTGCGGCGGCACGTATGAACGTCTTCGTGCGCGCGCAGACCAACTCCCGCAGCACACGGCTGCGTGCCAGGCGGATCAGAATCGGCGGATCCGCGTCCAGCGGGACTGCCACTCCGGTGTTGGTCAAGATCAATCCGGCCATCTGATCAAGATGGCGTTCCGCCCAACCCAGCGAGATCGGTCCGCCCCAGTCGTGCGCAGCCAGCACCACGGGTCCGGCGATTCCCAGTTCCGAGGTGATGGCGTCGAGGTCGTCGATCCGGGAAGCGAGGGTACGGGGCAGGTTCGGCCGCTCTGAGTAGCCCATCCCCAACTGGTCCACTGCCACCACTCGCCAGCCCGGATCCGCGCCGGACAGAAACCGGCGCCACAGATAGGACCACGTCGGATTGCCGTGCACGCAGAGCAGGGTTCCCACGTCTGGCGCGACGCCGTTGTCGAGCACGTGCCAGGTGCGGGGTTCCCCTGCGGAGTCGATGGCTGGGACCAATCTGGACCAGACCGGGTTGACCCCCGGCATTCGCATGACCTCAGCGACAATGCCGGGGGCGACGAGCAGGCGGTTGATCACCAGACGATTTCGGCGTAGGAGGTGTTGAGGCCGGAGCCGATGCCGAGCAACAAAATCCGGTCCTCGGCACGCAACTGATCGATGTGCTGGGCGAGCGTGAACGGCACCGCGGCCGGCCCCATGTTGCCGTACCTCGGCAGGGTGAGCGGGAATCGCGCCGGGTCGACCCCGAGCGCGTCGGCCATTGCACGGATGTGCACGACCGAGGTCTGGTGAGCGACGAACCAGTCGATCCCATCCCAGTCGAACTCTTCCTTGGCGTCGGCCCATGTCGCCACGGCAAGCGCCAGCCCGGCGTCGAACAGCCGCTTGGTGTCGGTGCGCATCCGGGTGAGATCACCGACACACAGGTCGTGGTGCTCGGTGCCGGCGCGACTCACTCCGCCGACGACCCGATGCCCTTCAGGATGACGGTCGGCTCGTCCGAGCACCATGGCCGCCGATCCCGAACCGAGGGTGAGGGTGGCGAACTGTGAGCGGAGGTCGGCTGCTGTGGTCTGCTCCGCGGCGAGCCTTTCCAGTGTCACTTCCTGGGTATAGCGGGAACCTTCGGCATCGACGATCACCGCGTAGTCCGCCTGACCGGACTCGATCATGGTTCCAGCCAACTGAATGCCGTTCACAAAACCGAGGCAGGCATTCGCCAGATCGAAGTTGAGGCAGTTCGTCGGCAAGCCCATCTGATGGTGAATCGCCACCGCAGTCGAAGGTTCGAGGTACTCCCGTGAGACTGCGGTGTTGATCAAGACGCCGATCTGCTCGGGAGTGATACCGGCCTCGGCCAGCGCCTTGGCGCCCGCCATCGCCGCCGCATCAGCGAAGCTCATATCGGCCGGCCACCAACGACGCTCGACCACTCCAGCCAGCCTTTCGAGCATGCCGGGCCTGGTACCCACCCGCCGGTAGGTGGCTGCCAGGCGCGCATCGAAGGCTGCAGACGTCATCACCACCGGTGCGTCAACCGCACACACCGAGAGCACGGTGGTGTTGGCCAGCCGAAAGCTTGCGTTACCGCTCATATCTCGTCCACCTAACCCGGGGACCCAAATCTGCTCCCCATAGGGTCCTGCAACTCTGCACAATGGTGTCACCGCCTGCATGAGTGCTGTTGAGCGGGAAATGATTCACTCCCGACGATCTTGGGAACAGGATCGCCATGTTATCTTGACGTCAAGATAATTTTGCCACGACGAAGGAGGGCTCATGAGTGTGAACAGCTTCGATGCCAAGGCGACCCTCCAGGTCGGTGATGACTCGTATCAGATCTTTCGGCTCGACGCTGTCGAGGGCTCAGATTCGCTGCCGTACAGTCTGAAGATCTTGCTGGAGAACCTGCTCCGCACTGAGGACGGGGCCAACATCACCGCCGAGGACATCCGGGCCTTGGCCGGCTGGGACCCCAGCGCGGAGCCCAGCAAGGAGATCCAGTTCACACCGGCGCGTGTGATCATGCAGGACTTCACCGGCGTGCCCTGCGTCGTCGATCTGGCCACCATGCGCGAGGCAATGGGGCAGATGGGAGGCGACCCAGCCAAGATCAACCCGCTGGCCCCGGCCGAGTTGGTGATCGACCACTCAGTCATCGCCGACGTGTTCGGCACTGCTGACGCCTTCACCAGGAACGTGGAGATCGAATACGAGCGCAACCGCGAGCGCTATCAGTTCCTTCGCTGGGGTCAGACCGCCTTCGACGATTTCAAGGTGGTTCCACCAGGTACCGGGATCGTGCACCAGGTCAACATCGAGCACCTGGCTCGGGTGATCTTCTCCCGCGATGTCGAGCGGTCGGCTGGCTCCGGAGCGACCGAGGTGTACGCCTATCCCGACACGTGTGTCGGCACCGATTCACACACCACCATGGTCAACGGCCTGGGCGTGGTCGGCTGGGGGGTGGGCGGGATCGAGGCCGAGGCGGCGATGCTCGGCCAGCCGGTCTCGATGCTCATCCCTCGAGTCGTTGGTTTCAAACTTTCTGGCGCGCTACGCGAAGGTGCGACCGCAACTGATCTTGTTTTGACCATCACCGAGATGCTGCGGCAGCACAAAGTGGTCGGCAAGTTCGTCGAGTTCTACGGGCCTGGTGTGTCCCACGTGCCCGTCGCGAACCGCGCCACGATCGGCAACATGAGTCCTGAGTACGGCTCCACGATCGCAGTGTTTCCGATCGACGGTAAAACCATTGAATACCTGAGGCTCACCGGTCGGAGTGATCAGCAGATCGCCCTCGTCGAGACGTACGCCAAGGAGCAGGGTTTGTGGCACTCCGACGAGCGGGAACCGAGGTATTCCGAGTACCTGGAGCTAGACCTAGGCACCGTCGTGCCGAGCATTGCCGGGCCAAAACGCCCGCAGGACCGAGTGCTGGTCGCCCATGCCAAGCAGGGATTCCGCGAGGCGCTGCGAGATCATGTGGCCGCCGAAGAGCTGACTGGCTATGACGAATCGGTGGATGAGTCGTTCCCAGCCTCCGACTCGCCGAGTCACTCCGGCAGCGATTCCTCAGAGCCGCATGAGTACGGCGAGGAGCCGACCGACATCGGGCGGCCCAGTAAGACGGTGCCGGTGACACTGGCCGACGGTACGTCGTTCGAGCTCGACCACGGGGCGGTAACGATCGCCGCAATCACGTCCTGCACCAATACCTCGAATCCCAGTGTGATGGTCGGAGCTGCGCTGGTGGCCAAGAAGGCGGTGGAACGCGGTTTGAATCGCAAGCCCTGGGTGAAGACCACCCTGGCTCCCGGATCGAAAGTGGTCAGCGACTACTACGACCGCTCAGGCTTGACCCCGTATCTGGACAAGCTTGGCTTCAACTTGGTCGGTTACGGCTGTACCACCTGTATCGGCAACTCCGGGCCGCTCATTCCCGAGGTCAGCACGGCGGTACATGAAAATGATCTTGCGGTGGTCTCCGTGCTCTCGGGCAATCGAAATTTCGAGGGCAGGATCAATCCCGACGTCAAGATGAACTACCTGGCTTCGCCGCCGCTGGTCGTGGCGTACGCGATTGCCGGCACCATGGACATCGACTTGATGCGCGACTCGCTGGGCACCGATGAGCGCGGTAATGACGTGTACCTTGCCGACCTCTGGCCGAGTGAGGCGGAGATAAACGAGATCGTGTCGTCGGCGATCGGCGCGGAGATGTTCACTGAGTCTTATGCGGATGTCTTCGCTGGCGACGAGGAGTGGCAGTCGCTGCCGACGCCTGAGGGGGAGACCTTTGCCTGGGACCCCGACTCGACCTATGTGCGCAAGCCGCCCTACTTCGACGGCATGCCAGCTGAGCCCGCGCCAGTCACTGACATCCAGGGGGCGCGGGTGCTGCTCAAACTGGGCGACTCGATCACCACCGATCACATTTCCCCGGCCGGCTCCATCAAGCCGGACTCGCCCGCAGGCCAATACCTGTCCGAGCACGGCGTAGAGCGGAAGGATTTCAACTCCTACGGGTCCCGCCGTGGAAACCACGAAGTCATGATCAGAGGGACATTCGCCAACATTCGGCTGCGCAACCAACTCGCACCAGGGACCGAAGGCGGATTCACCAAAGACTTCACTGCGCCGGACGAACCGGTGACAACGGTGTATGAGGCGTCCCAGCATTACCTCGCGGCCGGCACTCCGTTGGTAGTGCTGGCTGGCAAGGAATACGGCTCAGGCTCCTCACGGGACTGGGCCGCAAAGGGCACCGCCCTGCTCGGAGTGAAAGCTGTGATCGCGGAGTCGTATGAGCGAATTCACCGATCCAATCTCATCGGAATGGGCGTGCTACCGCTGCAGTTCCCCGAGGGTCAGAGCGCCAGCTCGCTCGGACTCACCGGGGAGGAAACCTTCGACATCATGGGCGTCACTGAGCTCAACGCCGGACGTACGCCGCAAACGGTCAAGGTGAAGGCTGGTGATATCAGCTTCGAAGCACTGGTGCGTATTGACACCCCAGGTGAAGCTGACTACTACCGCAACGGCGGCATCATGCAGTACGTGCTGCGGTCGTTGATCAGGAAGTAGCGCCCCCTTGTGGCGGCTGCTCGCGCATCGCGCGTGCAGTCCGTCTACTTCGTCGTCGCTGGCAGATGATGAAGCGTGTCCGCTCGCTCCTCCTCAGCACAGCGGTGCGCGATTGCCGGCGCTCGCAGACCCCCTTTTTGAGGCTGCTCGCGCATCGCGCGTGCAGTCCGCCTACTTCGTCGTCGCCGGCAGACGATGAAGCGTGTCCGCTCGCTCCTCCTCAGCACAGCGGTGCGCGATTGCCGACGCTCGCAGCTTGTAGCACTGGCTCAAAACCTGGGGCGACCGATCTCTGGGGCTTCGGCCGCGATGAAGCGCGGCTCACCGGGGCCACGCGACATCTACCCTGGATGCGTGGGTCTGTGGAATGACCAGGTTTTTCCACGCGTCATGGACCGCGTGCTGCGAACACCGGAGGTGAACGCCCGGCGCGCCGAGGTCTGTCAAGGCCTGCACGGCCGAGTACTGGAGATTGGATTCGGGACCGGCCTCAATCTTCGCCACTACCCGAGCGAAGTGACCGAGATCTTGGTTGTCGAGCCTTCGAAGTCGGCGATGCGGCTGGCGGAGCCACGGAAAGCGGCTGTCCCAGCCAGTGTTGAGCATGTCGGAATCGACGGTGCCCGGCTCGACTTGCCGGACGGATCGGTGGATTGCGTGCTCTCCACGTACACGTTATGCACCATTCCGGACGGGAATGCGGCGCTCCGAGAGATTCATCGCGTGCTCAAGCCAGATGGTGCGCTGCATTTCCTGGAGCACGGGCGGGCACCGACAGAGTCGGTACGCCGTTGGCAGCATCGGCTACACCCGGTCCATAGCCGGATCGCCGGAGGCTGCCATCTGGACCGGCCGATCGACGAAATGATCACTCACGCTGGTTTTCTGATCCGGCAGTTGGAGACCGGATATGGTGACGGGCCGCGGCCCTTCAGCTATCTCTACCGGGGTCGAGCCCTTCCATCCGGGTGATCTGGGCGGGATGCTGCGAGGCATCGGGCAGCGCGTCGGAGATCTGTTTGGCGTATCTCTCGATCTCTCCGGCCGCGTAGTGCGTGCGTGGCCAGAAGAAGCCACGCAGGCCGTCCCCCTTGGTTCTCGGCACAACGTGTACGTGCAAGTGCGGTATCGATTGACTCACCACATTGTTGACTGCCACGAAGGTGCCTTGAGCGCCCAAGGCCGCGACGAGCGCAGCGGCAATTCGCTGTGTCATCGTCAGCAGTGGAACC
>JAJTCL010000426.1 GCA_021323255.1 Propionibacteriaceae bacterium
GATGAACATGCCGCCCTTACTGCCGCCTCCGCGAGCTCCTACCGGAACCGAGGCGCGCAGCGCCAGTCCCTCCTGGCATTCGCCGCGTTCGCTGAGTAGGTCTCGGAGTCCTGCTGTGACAGCAGCGATGAGCAGGTCGTTGATGGTGCAGCCGTGGCCGTGCGCGGCCGCTCGAAGCTCCGCAATTGGATACCTGAGGACCGTCAAGTGCCGCTGTTCCCCGATTGCACCGGTAAGCGACGTGGAGGGCGCACGCCCTCCCGTGCTGTGCGAAAGGGTCCGCACCGTGCGCGCCGATCTGATCACTGATGACAGGCGATAGCGGCGTACGGCGTCCCATCGGCTCCGGAGGTTGTCATGGACGAACTCCAGGCCCGTGGGAGCCGGCTTGGGTCGCCAAACCGCCGTGTTTGCCTCTTCTTCTGGTGTGGACTCCAGTAATGAAGTGATCAGCGCCACTCCCCGAAGCCCGTCAGCGACGACATGGTGGAGTACCAATACGATGCCGAGCCGCCCGTCGGGAAGCCCCGGGACAATGTCGAGCCGCCAAAGTGGCCGGGTGCGCTCCAATGGAATCAGTGAGCGGCGGGCGCACCACCCAAGGAAGTCGCTCTCGTCGGTCAGCGGCCGGTCGGCCGGGGCCAGAACAACGTGCTGGGTGATGTCGAAGCTGGGTGCGTCTATCCATGCTGGCGTACCTTGGCCGTGGCGGGTGGGTCGCAAGGTACGCAGCAGCATCGGGGCTCTCGGTAACCGCGCCTCGACGAACGAGCGGATGCGGGCGAGAGCGACGGCACCGTCCGGCCCAGTCAACGGGATCCCTTCCATGACGCCGATGAGCGCGATGTTCATCGGTGCCGTCGCGGTCTCAGCCCAAAGCGCGCACAAGTCCGGCACCGGTACCCGCACGATCGACGCAGGCTCCGTGGCGTCCGTCTGGGGAACAGTCGAAGCTGCGTGCTCGACAAGGGTCTTCACCCTGCGCAGGTCTTGGTCCAAGGTGCGCTGCATCCACCAGCCCAACGCCGGGGTGAGCAGGCGCAGGAACCCGTGGGGACGCAGTTTGGTGCGGAGGAACACCTCGCAGCGACCGGAAATCTCGTGGATTTGCCCCTCGGTCTGGGCGTCGAGGGCCCGCGATCGGCTTATTGCCGTCCATGAGCGGGGACGGTCGATCCTCGTGTCTTCTATTAATGCCTCGCCCACCCCTCGACCGAACGTCACCCGAAACGTCGTACCCGCGGCGACAGGCTCGGGAGTGACCATCTGCGCTCGGAGCATTTGGGGATTCCATCGTGGCTCGTTCCTTACATCCACGATGAGGTCAAAGATCTCCTCGGCAGGAGCCGCGATGTCGATCGCGTTTTCGACGGCCGAGACTTCCCACAGACCACGCCTCATGCCCGTTCACCACCCGACCAGGTCCTCAACAGTCTTAATACATCGATTCTCGATCACAGCGATGTTGTCAGGCGTGCGCGTGGCGACCAGCCCGCCTTACGGGCCAAGAATGCTATGACCGACATGCCGATGGCCACCGTGCCGAAGATCAGTTGCAAGACGCTGAAACCGAGAAACGGAATTTGGAACAGCAACTCTGTCGCCAACAGTGCACTTGCCACCAGCACGGCTAACGGCGCCCACGGGGAGCGCCGCCACGCGAGCCAGGCGGCCAAGCCAGACGGTAGAGCCACGGTGAGGAACAGCCATCCGGCCGGAAGCGTCCAGCTCGCCAGCCCTAAAGGACTGAGCACGGACACAGGCGGAGTCGCCACCCCGGCAAGAAGTTGCATGCTCCCCGCCAACCCACCCAGGCCAACCAGCGCTTCGACCACGACGATGGTCCGACGGAACGTGAAGCGTGTGCTGACGGCCTGCGCTTCATCAGTCGCGGTATTCCCTCTGGGCATCATGCTGACTCCTCGCTGCCCGGTCCTTCCCTGTGTGCTTAATCATCATCCAAGCTCGCTTTGGCGCTTGCAGCCCCCATAACCCAGGTCACCGCGTAAGAGGACCGAAGACACGGGAGCCGAAGAACTGGAGTCTGGATCTGCACCTGCTTTGAGCAAGATCCCGGGCCCATGGCACACGCCGTCCTTTACACAGATGCCCGCACACTGCTGGGGAGCGTGGGGGAGACGCGTCGCAACCCGAGCGACGCAGACGTACCGGAGATCGGCGACGAGGCTACGACCGCTCGCGCTCTGCGGCGCCTCGCGGATCGGCTGCTGTGACGTCACGTCCGACGACATCGAGGCGACTGAAGGTCACGAAGTCCATCCGCGCCGCTGCCGGCTTCATCGGGACGAACGACCTGTGAACGCAGGACATCTGCCTCTGGAGAGGTCATCTCGTCTGCGCTGCGATCGAAGTAGACACAAGCCTCGCTTCAGAGGAGGGCGGCCGGATGCAAGAGAACCTTTGGGTGCAGATCTTTTGGGTCTTATGCGTTGCTGCAGCGATCGTGGCGAGTGTGTTGGCGATCTGGCGCCCGCGGGCCCGATACATCGGACGCGTCGCAGTCGGGGCGCTCATGCTCTTGGGTGGAGCAGTCTTCAACGCTGTGAACCTTGCGCTTGGCGACTATGCCGGCTTCGCAGATCAGGCACATTTCGGCTGGGTAACCGATGCTTGGCGTGCGATAGTCGCGCCGAACCAGTATCTGTTTATCGGTCTTCTGGTGGCCTTCGAGGCGGTCGTCGGAGTGCTGATCCTCAGTGGTGGACGGAGGACCCAACTCGGCCTTATTGGGGCGATCGCTTTCCACCTCGCCTTGTGGCTGTTCGGGTGGTTCGTAACCATCTACTGCTTGATCATGCTCCCAGCGTTGGTGGACGTCATGACGGAGTGTTCGCAGACACCTCCGAACATCGGTAAGCCGCTCAGCACAGCCTTTGAATCCACCAGTATCCATTTTCCGGCAGTTACTTCGGCCCTGGGCGTACCTGGTTGACTTTTCTAGGCTGATCGCATGGATGACTGTCGCCCGTCTCTGCGAGCTGGCGCCGGCAGATCCGCGGCGGCCGACGGTAAGCGATGTCGAAGAGAGTGTAGACGCCCTACTTATGGACGGAAGGATTGTTCACGTTCGTCCGGTCTCGCAAGTTGACACTGGGTGCTGAGTGCGCTGTACACCCGGGCATCACCACGAAGTCGCTATTTACGGTTCTTCTCTGCCGGTGTCGCAATTGATCGTGAGGTCCAGCGGATTGTTACGCCAGGTGACGATCATGTGGCGTTGGTCGCCGAACACGACGGGCTCGCCGTCGGCGTTGCCTCATATGAGATCTTGAACGGCGCCCAGGCTGAGATCGCAATTTTGGTTGACGACGCCTGGCAGGCAGCGGGGCGACACCGTCGGCCTCGACTCGTCGCCCCCAGGCCGCCTCAGCCAGCCAAATGTCGGTCGGCTCCTCGATCATTCCAACACCCATGCCGCATCTGGGCCGGCCGCTGTGGCCAGCTCCCGCAGCGAGCCCGCGCCAAGGGCCCGATTCCCCAGCAATTCCGACGCCGCCCTTCTCACTGGAGGCAGCAGCGTCCGGCCGACTCAAGAGTGCTCGCGGGCCAGAAGGAGCGTTACGGCTCCGGCAGCCCATGGGACCGGCAACGGAGACAGCAGCCACGTGATACGCCCAGATGAGCCGCATGGCCACATTCACCGCGTACTGCCCATCGCCTCCGGGGTCGCCCCAGGGAGAGCTGGCTAGCGCCTCCCGGAGCTGGGCTGGGTCACCGCAGGTAGCTAGGCGGCGCCAGGAAGTGCGAGTGCGCCCAGCTCGTATGACGGGCTAGGCCAGCTCGCCGGCGAACCGTCGGAACTGCTCTTCGACGTTGGCGATCTCATACCAAGCCGCCAACCGGCGTACGAGCTCAGCTCGGCGGCCGCTTCCACCAACCGGGCCGCGGGCACACCAGCTGAGGCCGCAGAACCGGGGGTGCCCACTGGTCGGAAGCGAGCGAGGACGTCCCTTGGCTCGTGGCATCAAACCTCCGTGAGATCAGACGTGCGGGCCGGGTCGACCCGCTGTTGGCGCAGGCAGCTGCTGCGAAGCGCCACCAGCCCGTGCCTGTGCGCTCGCCTCCTCTTTGGCTTTGAGCGCGTCCGGGCCGGCGATGACATAGGCGAGCGTCGCGATGAAGGCCAGCCCCAACACGCCAACAACAAGCAGCACGACGAACCAGGTTTTGTCGGGCAGTTGCGCTGTGTTCAACACCGCACCTATCCAAGCTACGAACTGCGCCACCGCTGCGAAGAGCGAGATCAAGATCGCCAGCACCAGCAGGCCGAGCAGGGTCCAGGTCAACACGCCGGACTTGACCCCGGTGACATCCGGCCCGCTCATGACGAAGATATCGTTGCCGATCGCCAGGGCACCCGCGACGCCTACCAATACCAACCCGGCAACCAGGCCGATGAGGCTGCCCCAGAACAGCTTGACGATCAATGACTTGGTCATATCAACCACCTCCTAATTCCAGCCTGCTCGCATTCGCGTCGGAGAACGGCAGGCACCGCAGTCCGACGCTCAATTCTCACGCTACGCAGGATCCAAACTGCAGTCATTGTTGAGGGTCCTCGGTTGGCGCCCGATCTCGGCGAGCTCAGCAGCGATCGCTTTGGCCCACTCCTCGATCTGTGACCAGTCACGGAAATCGCCACATCCGCAGGTAGTCCCTTGGAACGAACGGCGCGACATCGTGTTAGGGGTAGCTGAGGCAGTCGCTCTGGCAATACGGCCTGAGCGCGGCAGGGTCGTAATCGCCATGCCGAGTGAGACAGCAGCCGCAGTCAAGAGCGCCACCAAGGAACTCAGACGGCCGGGTGTTTTTCGAGGTCTGCCATGCAGGCCACCGTGTCGCTGGGCAAGGTGGATAGAACAGGGTCGTACCTCCCGGGTTGCGTGTCGGCGCGTGCCGCTGTCGTTCTCCATGCCGCGGGTCGCTAGATTGACGTTCCCGTCGATACTGCCGAAATCTGACGCTTAGGTCGTGTCTGCGTGCGCGATCGATCCGGCTAACACGTCTTCCCGAAAAATGTTTCGCGCTTTCTCGGCTTCTTCGAGCACCGGACTGTGGGCGGAATGCTCGAACGTGTAGAACCCCTTCAGTGGCGCGTCAAGCTTGCCGAAATACTGTCTCGCGAGGTCATAGGAGCACGTGTAATCGTATTGGCCGTGGAAGAAATAGACCGGAATCTCCAGGATGGGGACAACGGTGCTGAGATCGGTCCGCAGGACTTTGTCCCACAGGCCGAAGCTACGCGAGAATGATCTACCGCGCCATAAGTTGATCTTTTCTCGCAGACTGTATTCGCGGGCCAGCCAAGATGGGATGAAGATGCCGCTGATCACTGACTTCATGTCGTGGGTCGTACCGATACCCAAACTGTGCATTCCCTTGTCACGCAGTGCAAGATAGCCGTCCGGCGTACCGCCGGTAGTAGTGACTGGCGCTCTTTCGAGCCTTCGTACCATCTTCGTGTCGCCCATTTGACTGAACCGCTCGAGCATGAATTCGTAGGCCAGTCTCTCGGATTCAAGTTGATTC
>JAJTCL010000427.1 GCA_021323255.1 Propionibacteriaceae bacterium
GATCCTGGCGGGGAACTACCCGCGCCGCTCAGAAGACAAGGAGGCTCCGATGAGTGAGGAGGTCAAGGCCGCCGCTGATTCCTACCAGAAGAACTTCACTACCTCCGGCGATCCCCTGTACAAGCTGGTCGGCAAGATCGGCTCTGTTGCGGGCGTAGCCGGCGGAACTGCGGCGAACCGGATTCGCGACTTGTGGCGCAGTGGTCAGGGCGGCGGGTCGAACCCGTGAACCTGCAGGTGGGTGGGCACGGCGACCAGGTCGATCCCGTGGCCGAGGCCGCGGCCCGTGGAGCGACCCTTGCGCAGTTCTTTCTCGGTGATCCGCAGGCGTGGAAAGGGCCCGAGATCCGTTACGCCGGCGGTGCAGCGGCGCTTAAGGCCGCGGCGCAAGAGGCTGGGATCACGTTGTATGTCCACGCGCCGTACGTGCTCAACGTGGCGACAACCAACAATCGGATTCGCATCCCGAGCCGGAAGTTCCTACAGCAGTATCTGGATGCGGCAGCGGAGGTTGGTGCGGCCGGGGTGATCGTTCATGGCGGGCATGTACTCAAGGACGACGACCCCGCGATCGGCTTCGACAACTGGCGCAAGTGCATTGAGCAGCTTGAGATGCCGGTCCAACTGCTGATCGAGAACACTGCCGGCGGGGACAATGCCATGGCCCGCCGCCTGGAACGGATTGCGCGACTCTGGGACGCGATCGGCCAGGCCAATGGCGGCGACACTGTCGGCTTCTGCCTGGACACCTGCCACGCCCACGCGGGCGGGGAGGAACTGGTGGGTCTGGTCGATAGGGTGATGGCCATCACCGGGCGGATCGACCTGGTACACGCCAATGACTCCCGTGATCCCTTCGACTCCGGCGCTGACCGGCACGCCAACTTCGGTGAAGGCGAGGTGGGCACCGAGGCGCTAGCAGAGGTGGTGCGTACGGCGTCGGTGCCCGTCGTTGTGGAGACTCCCGGCGGCCGAGAAGGTCAGGGCGCCGACATCGCCTGGCTGAAAGAGAACGTCTGACGCAGGTCACCCTCGATGCCGAGCGTTCATTCGGCCATCGAGCCCGAGTTGTCAGCGTCCGTGGCTGCTCTAACGACCACTGACGCTGACAACTCGGCTCTGTTGATCAGGCAGTGCTGCGGGCGACTTGCTTGACGCCCACCCAGAGACCGGCACCACAGGTGAGAATCGCCACGAGCACCGCCCATCCGATCGCGGGATCGTTGAACGTCCCGGCAAACAGCGCCCGCTCGGCGTCCACTATGTAGGTCAGCGGGTTGAACCGACCGAGCACCTGAATCCAGCGCGGCCCAGCCTCCAGCGGCAGCATCATGCCCGACAAGATCAACAACGGGAACAACAGAGACTGCTGCACCGCCCAGAACATCCACTCCCGCTTCCGGGATGCGATGGCCAGTGCGTTGGAGAACGCGCCCATACCTACCCCGAAGACGCCGAGCAGCAACAATCCAGCCAGCACGTGTACCGGGTAGAGCTTGAACCCGAACGGGATCGACACCAATACGACAAGCGCAGCCTGGACGACCAGCGGTGCCAACTCCTTCAGCGCTTTTCCGATCAAGAGCGCGGAGCGGTGCAGCGGACTCGCCAGCACTCGTTCGTAGGAACCCGTCATGATCTCGAACAGCAGGTTCGCGCCGGTCGTGCTGGTGCCGAACAGGCAGATCATCACGATCACCCCCGGCAGGAACCACTGCAGCGGCGACTCGCCGTTGAGCGCGGCCGGATCCACCGAGCCGGCCAGCAGTGGACCGAAAAGACCCAAGAAGACCAACGGCTGGACAAGAGAGAAGATCACCGAGAAGGGATCGCGCAGTACCAGCGACATTTCCCGCTGAAACACAGCCCGGGTGTCAAAAACCAGCGTGCTCATTTGGCCACCTCCTCGACATCCTCGCGCAGACTCCGGCCAGTCAGGCTCAGGAAGACGTCGTCCAGCGTCGGAACCCGTACGTCGGCCGCCCGTACCTCGACTCCGGCATGATCAAGTTCGCGCAGCAGCCAGGGCAGCGTACGCGTGCCGTGATCAAACCGTCCGGCGATGGTTACCTCGCGGGAGCCGTTCGAGGTGGTCAACTCGCTCCCCCGCGCAGCGACCACAGCTGACGCGGCCGCAAGATCGGCACCATCAACGGTCACCACGATTCGATCACCAGCCAAGGTTGCTTTGAGATTGGCAGCAGTGTCATTGGCGATGATTTCGCCGTGGTCGATGACCAGCACTCGCTCGGCGTGGGAGTCTGCCTCCTCGAGGTAGTGCGTAGTCAGTACGATCGTGGTCTCCTGCCGTTCGCGCAGTTCATCGATGTGCTCCCAGAGATTCGCTCGGTTATGTGGATCCATTCCGGTCGACGGCTCATCGAGAAAGAGCAACCCGGGGCTGTGCATCAGCCCGATCGCGATATCGAGCCTGCGCCGCTGACCGCCGGAGAGTGTGCTGACCTTCCGCTTCTCCAGCGATGTCAGGTCGAGGGTTTTGGTCAGATCCCGAGCCCGAGCGAGCGAGTCAGAACTGTTCATCCCGTAGAACCGACCTTGCATCACCAACTCGTCCATCACCCGGAAGCTGTGCCCGGCTGCATCACCCTGCCCGATGTAGCCGATCCTCGAGCGCACCACAGCCGGTTCCTTGGTGATGCTCGCGCCCGCCACCCAGGCGGCACCCGAGGTCGGCGGCAGCAGCGTGGTCAGCATCCGCAATGTGGTGGACTTTCCTGCGCCGTTGGGCCCCAAAAAGGCCACCAGCTCGCCCGCGGCAACGTCGATGTTGACACCCTTGACCGCTTCGACGGTTTCCTTCTTGCT
>JAJTCL010000068.1 GCA_021323255.1 Propionibacteriaceae bacterium
GGACGTCCTGGACGACTACGACCGCCGGCCGCGCTGCGGGCGGCTTTCTGAGCCGCGCGCTCGGCGCGAGTGCCGGAAACATCACCCTTGTAGATCCAGACCTTGACACCGATCCGACCGAACGTGGTCTTCGCCTCGTGGAAGCCGTAGTCGATGTCGGCTCGGAGGGTGTGCAGCGGCACCTGGCCTTCACGATAGAACTCAGAACGGCTCATCTCAGCACCGCCGAGTCGACCGGAGCACTGGATCCGGATGCCCTGGGCACCGGAGCGCATAGCACTCTGTTGCGCCTTACGCATGGCCCGCCGGAACTGCACCCTGGACGCAAGCTGCTCGGCCACGCCCTGCGCGACCAGTTGGGCGTCGGTTTCGGGGTTCTTGACCTCGAGGATGTTCAGCTGTACCTGCTTGCCGGTGAGCTTCTCCAGGTCGCTGCGCACACGCTCTGCCTCGGCGCCATTGCGACCGATGACAATGCCTGGACGCGCGGTGTAGATGTCCACCCGGACCCGGTCGCGGGTGCGCTCGATCTCCACCGAAGAAATGCCGGCCCGCTCCAAGCCCTTGGTCAACAACCTGCGGATCTTGACGTCCTCGCCGATGTAGTTGGAGTAAAGCTTGTCTGAATACCAGCGACTCTTGTGATCGGTGGTGATGCCAAGCCGAAAACCGTGCGGATTGATCTTTTGACCCATGCTCACTTCTCCTTCGAGCGGGTGGTTGCCTGCCCGCGAGTTGCAGCTTCAGTCCTGGGTTCGACAACGACGGTGATGTGACTGGAGCGCTTGAGGATGCGGCCCCAACCGCCTCTGGCCCGTGGCCGGATCCGTCGGATCGTGACCCCCTGGTCCACGTACGCCTGCGAGACATACAGGTCCGCTCGCTTCAGGTTGCCGGTTTGCTCGGCGTTGGACGCGGCGCTGGCAATCACCTTGTACACCGGCTCACTCGCGGCCTGCGGTGCAAACTGACATGTGTTGAGGGCATCCTCGACATCCATGCCGCGGACCATGTCGACAACGCGGCGAACTTTGGTCGGGGACATCCGGACCTGGCGCGCGATCGCGTAGGAACCAGGACGGTCGCCGAGCAACGCCTGGCGGCGGCTGGGACGTGAGTCCTTGCTCATCTGTTCAAAATCCTTCTCTGTCACACCCACCGCGCGTCAGCGCCGGCGAGACTTCCGGTCGTCCTTGACATGGCCACGGAAGGTACGCGTCGGGGCGAACTCCCCCAACTTGTGACCAACCATCGAGTCGGTGATGAACACCGGCACATGCTTGCGGCCGTCGTGCACCGCGATCGTGTGGCCGATCATGTCCGGCACGATCATCGAGCGTCGTGACCAAGTCTTGATCACGTTCTTGGTCCCTCGCGTGTTCTGCACCTCGACCTTCTTGGCCAGGTGATCATCGACGAAGGGGCCTTTCTTCAGACTGCGTGGCATCTCTCCTGTGCTCCTGCTCAGCGCTTCTTGCCGGTCTTGCGGCGACGGATGATCATGCGAGAACTCGCCTTGTTCTTGTCACGCGTGCGACCCTCGGGTTGACCCCATGGCGAGACCGGGTGACGCCCACCGGAGGTCTTGCCCTCACCACCACCGTGTGGATGGTCGATAGGGTTCATCGCCACGCCACGAACGCTCGGCCGCTTACCCTTCCAGCGGTTACGGCCGGCCTTGCCCCAGCTGATGTTGGACTGCTCGGCGTTACCGACCTCACCCACAGTGGCGCGGCAGCGTACGTCGACCATCCGCATTTCGCCGGACGGCATCCGGAGCGTGGCGTTCTTGCCCTCGCGAGCGACCAGCTGGATGCTGGCGCCGGCCGAGCGGGCGAGCTTGGCGCCACCGCCGGGCCGGAGCTCGACGGCGTGGATCGTGGTACCGACCGGGATGTTGCGCAGCGGCAGGTTGTTGCCAGGTTTGATGTCGGCCCGCTCGCCAGCCTCGACTTCGCTGCCTTGACGCAAGCCCTCCGGGGCGATGATGTATCGCTTCTCACCGTCGACGAAGTGCAGCAGAGCGATTCGCGCGGTGCGGTTCGGGTCGTACTCGATATGCGCCACCTTTGCCGGTACGCCGTCCTTGTCGTAGCGCTTGAAGTCGATCAGCCGATACGCCTGCTTGTGACCACCACCGATATGCCGAGTGGTGATCTTGCCGGCATTGTTCCGGCCGCCTGTCTTGGGGCTGGGCACGACCAGCGACTTCTCCGGGTTGGATCGGGTCAGCTCGACGAAGTCAGCGACGCTGCTGCCGCGGCGGCCCGGCGTCGTGGGCTTGTACTTACGGATAGCCATGTGATCTTCCTTGTCTTCGCTGCTCAGCTGCCCGGTGAGGAGAAGATGTCGATGCGCTCACCTGGAGCGACTGTCACGATCGCCCGCTTGGTGTCAGGACGCTTGCCGAAGCCATACCTGGTACGCCGCTTCTTCCCGGGACGGTTCAGCGTGTTCACATCGGTGACCCGGACCTTGAACACTGACTCCACGGCGATCTTGATCTCGGTTTTGTTCGCATCCGGGGACACCAAGAACGTGTACTTGTTCTCGTCCAGCAGCCCATAGCTCTTTTCACTCACCACCGGTGCGAGCAGGACGTCGCGAGGATCACGAACCTTCACGTTGCTGCTCATTTCAGGTCCTCCTCAGGCGCTTCCGCTGTGCCCGGAGCTTCCGTCTCCGATGCGCCCTGAGATTCCGCCTCTGATGCGCCCTGAGATTCCGTCTCCGATGCGGCCTGAGATTCCGTCTCCGATGCGCCCTGCGTTTGTCGAAGGACATCATCGTGACTTTCGGCAGAATCAGGCCGCGTTGCCGCCGAGCCGCGATCGAGGTACGCCTGCAATGCGGCAGAGGTGAAGACCACCTCGTCGTTGACCAGGACGTCATAGGCATTGAGCTGATCGACGGTGATCACATGCACACTCACCACGTTGCGCAAGCTCAGCCAGGCGAGGTCCTCGTCCCGATGGATGACAACGAGCACCTTGTCTGAAGTGGTCACGACGGCCAGCGCCGCGACGGCGGCCTTGGTGGACGGCGCATCCCCGGATACCAGCTCCGACACCACAAAGATGCGGCCATCGCGCGCCCGGTCGGACAGCGCGCCGCGCAGCGCTGCGGTGATCATCTTCTTGGGCGTACGTTGCGCATAGCTGCGTGGCTGCGGTCCGTGGACTATGCCGCCTCCGACAAATTGCGGCGCACGTTTTGAGCCTTGGCGGGCTCGACCGGTGCCCTTCTGGCGGTAGGGCTTCGCGCCGCCGCCGCGCACCTCGCCGCGGCTCTTGGTGGCATGAGTGCCCTGGCGCGCTGCCGCCAGCTGAGCTGTGACCACCTGGTGGATCAGCGGGATATTCGCGGGTACGTCGAAGAACTCAGCAGGCAGCTCGGCGGTACCGGACTTGGCGCCCTTGCCATCGAGTACGTCGACCGTACGAGTCTCGCTCATGCCTGGTCTCCCTTCTTGGCAGCGCTCCGCAGGACGACCAAACCGCCCTTGTTGCCAGGGATGGCTCCTTTGATCAAGATCAGGCCGCGTTCAGCGTCGACCGCGTGCACCGTGAGGTTCTGCACGGTGACGCGCTGGACACCCATCCGCCCGGCCATCCGCAGGCCTTTGAAGACCCGGCCTGGAGTGGCGCAGCCGCCGATAGATCCCGGCGAGCGGTGTTTGCGGTGCACACCGTGCGATGCGCGAAGGCCGGCGAACCCGTGTCGCTTCATGACACCGGCGGTGCCCTTGCCCTTGCTGACACCGGTCACGTCGATGACGTCGCCATCAGCGAAAGTGTCAGCGCTCAGCTCCTGACCGAGGCGGTATTCGCTGGCATCGCTGGTCCGGATCTCGACCAGATGCTTGCGCGGCGTCACCCCCGCCTTTTCAAAGTGCCCGGCACTGGGCTTGGTGACCTGCTTGGCCTTGACAGCGCCGAAGCCGAGCTGGACTGCTGAGTAGCCGTCGACTTCAGGGGTACGGACCTGTGTCACGACGCAAGGACCTGCCTCGACCACGGTCACCGGCACGATGCGGTTGTTGGCATCCCACAGCTGGGTCATGCCGAGCTTGGTGCCCAGCAGGCCCTTGACTGTGCGTTCTGTCTTGGTGGCGCTCATCGTTGATTCCTCAGAGCTTGATCTCGATGTCGACACCGGCCGGCAGGTCGAGCCGCATCAAAGAGTCGACGGTCTTGGGAGTCGGGTCGATGATGTCGATGAGACGTTTGTGCGTCCGCATCTCGAAGTGCTCCCGGCTGTCCTTGTATTTATGCGGAGAGCGGATGACGCAAAATACGTTCTTTTCCGTAGGCAGTGGCACCGGGCCGGCAACCCTCGCGCCGGTACGCGTCACCGTGTCGACGATCTTGCGCGCCGACGAATCGATGACCTCGTGGTCGTAGGCCTTGAGCCTGATGCGGATCTTTTGTCCCGCCACCGTTCGTCCTTCTTCCCGTCTTTTGGTCTCAGCTCCGACCCCCGTGGTCGGGTGTGTCGAGCAGCGTTCGACGCACCACACCCACCACTTACGTGCTGAGGAGGTGGCCCGGCCCTGGACCGGGCGTCCAGGCAACCGAGCAATCAAGGGTCTCGCGGTTCGGCGACCTCGCGACCAGGCTCGAAAAATTCAGGCCCGATCGGCATGGCTCACCCCGGCAACCCCGTCGGAGCAACCTGACGATTCTGTCAGAGACCCTTGGCTAGATCAAATCTGGGATGACCTCGCCCGGAACGGCTATCGCCCTGGCGGATACTGCTGAGGCGGATAGGGCTGCCCCGGTGGCTGCTGTGGCGGACCACGCCGGCCCCGGCGCGACGGGCACCGGCTGCTTCTTGCCAAGCGCCAAGCCGAGAATGCCTGCCAGCAGCAGCACACTGCCAACGGTCAAACAGATGATCGCGACGGTCCTCAGGATGTCCCCGATCCCACCTAGATCGCCAATACCGGGCACATCGATGACCATCACCTGGCTTGGGTCGCTCGTGCTGTAGTAGATCGACACGGTGTCGCCGACCTCAGGCGGTTGGCCGCCGGCGACCGCGCCCTGACCGGTCTGCGTCTTGCCCTGAGGGTCGACGTAGGTCACCGTGACGATCACCGGGGCGGTCGGATCAAGAGACTGCACCGTTCCATCGACTGGGCCGGCATAGCCGGTCTTGGCCAGTTCCTGATCAATCGCGGATTGGCCCTTGTCGGCGGCAAAAGAGCCGACAGCCAGTCCAGCGCCGGTCAGCAGGAGCAAGATCCCAAAGGCGATCCCAAGAATCTTCAGCGCCTTCATTGGTTACTCCCCTTCTGGGCTTGCTGGTCGCGAATCGCGCTCCGTCGGGATGCTCGCTTCGCTCGCTGCGATGTTCGCTTGGTTGCCGGCGAACATCGCGGAATCCGCGCCGTTGTCAGCGATCCACGCTACCGGTCTGCTCGCCCTCAGGATTGGCGGAGCTGCCAGATCACGCTGGAGCCGAATGACCAGCACAGTGCGGCCAGCGCAGCCAGTAAGAAGGTTGTCGACACCCAGGGCTCGACATGTGTCAGTCCGACGCTCAAGGCGGCGAGCAACGCGACGGCCTGTATGACCGCGATCACCTTCCCTGAGTATCGGTTCGGCAGCGGAGTGCGTAACGCTGGCACAAGAAGGGACGTGGCGACGTAGCCGTATCGCATCGCACCGATCGCCAGCACCCACCAGCCAGCGATCCCGAGCGCCACAACCGTCACACTCAGCACCGCCAGCATGGCCGCATCAGTCTCCACGTCGAAGCGTGCTCCGAAAGCGCTGGCCTCGCTCCGCGCTCGTGCGACCCGGCCGTCCACACCGTCGAGCAGCAGGCACAGGGTGCCGATGATGATCATGGTCAGCAGTGCCCGCTTGGTGAGTCCGCCGGCCAAGGCCTGCAGCGCGAGGCCGGCGAGAAAGCAGACGCCCAGCCCGCGTACCAGGGTCACCGCGTCCGCAACACGGAAAGTCCTGGCGCGGGAGTGCCTCGCGACCAAGGTCCCCAGCACCAGGAAGCAGAATGTCGCGGTGGAAGCAGACAGCCAGCTGAGTTGCCAGCCCACGAGCGTCGCCCCGAGCACCATCGGCCAACACGCTGCAAGCAGCCAGTACTCCGAAGCGCCTCGCCTGCCCGTCCACAGCAGCGGCGTTACCAACGTCTTCATCACCCCCTCAGACGACCCATGAGCCCGACTGGTTCAGCTTCTCAGTCGATACCTATGGTGGGCGAGAAACGCTCTCGGCCATGCGTCATCATCAGTCTTGACATCAGCAGTCGCGACGACGCGGGACCACTAGGCTCGCAGAGGTGAGAATCGGGGCTGCCATGAGGATCCGGGCCGGAGTAGCCGCTGGGCATCCTTCGACCGCGCAGGCGGGGGCTGAAATACTTTCCCGGGGCGGTAGCGCGGTCGATGCGGCTGTCGCGATGATGCTGGTCAGCTGTGCCGCGGAAACGATCTTCACCGGACTCGGCGGCGGCGGTTTCGCGACGGTATACGACGCCGCGACCACCCAGGTGCGCTGTTTGGATTTCTTCGTGAGCGTTCCAGGGTTGGGCGGCAAGCTGCCAAGTCCTGCCACGTCTATCGAAGTGATCTTCATCGGTCAGCACGTGCCGTACGAGATCGGGCCCGCGACCGTCGCCGTGCCGGGGATCCCCGCCGGCGCCCACTATCTATGGCAGAGGTGGGGCCGGCTCCCGTGGGCCACTGTCACCGCGCCGGGGCGGGAGGCCTCTTATGGCACACCCTTCCCGGCGATGCATGCCCAGGTGCTCCCGCGGGTCGCTGCGGCGATGTGCGTCGGGGAGGGTATCGAGGTCTACCAGCGTTCGGACGGCGCCTACCTGCAAGCCGGTGACCCGTTGCGCCATCCGGATCATCACCGAGCCTACGAGCTGATGCTGCGGGATCCACGCGCCTTCTATCACGGTGCCTACGCCGACGCGCTGGTCGTCGCCGTTTCCAATGGAGGCGCCCTCAGCCAGGAAGACCTTGACGCATATCACGTCATTGAGTCGACTCCGCGATCAGTTCGGGTGAAGGACTTCACTGTGCACGCCCGCGGTAATGATCTTGATGACCTGCTCGGCACGATGGAACGGGTGGCACCGGTGGTAGCGGGAGATCCAACCACGGATGCCCGCTCGGCGGCGGCGCTGATCGACGCCTTGCGAGCACCGACCAAGCGGGCCGAGACGACCAACATCGTTGCCGTCGACGATCACGGCAACGGCTGCGCGATCACCACCAGCCTTGGTCTCGGCTCCGGCGTGTGGGTGCCCGGCTACGGCGTCCACCTCAATTCGATGTTGGGCGAAGGAGAGCTGATTCGAGGGCTGGTGCATCCCGGCGTCCGAATGGGCTCGATGATGTCGCCCCTGATTGCCCTAGATGATCATGGACAGCTGGCCGCCATCGCGGGTGCTGCAGGCGGAAGCCGGATCCGCCCAGCCCTGGTGCAGGTCGTCTTGCGGATGCTGCGCGGGGCCGCGCCGCAGGAGGCGATCGACGCGCCGCGGCTCGCCGCGCTGCCGGATCTGGTCAGGCTGGAGCCCGGCTTCTTCTCTCAGGTGATCCGGTCACTGGAGTCGGACGGCTACAGGACGGCGATCGCTGACCACCGAGACCCCTACTTCGGGGGCGTGTCAGCACTCAGCCCCCTCGGTGCCGGGGCGGATCCACGTCGTAGCGGCTTCGTGATCATGTTGTAGAGATCGCTTGGCTCAACACAGATTTCGGACAAGGCGCTATGACGTCGATTAAAGTCGAGCGGTGACCCTCCCAGCCTCGACGTACCGCCTCCAGGTCAATCGCCGATTTACTTTAGACGATGCCGCTCGGGTCATCGGATACCTCAGCGAGCTCGGCGTCGGTGCCGTGTACCTGTCACCGATACTGCAGTCGACGATTGGTTCTGATCATGGTTACGACACGACTGATGTCTCCCGTGTCGATCAGGACCGAGGTGGGGTGGAGGCGCTGGAACGACTCATGACCAGTGCCCGCTTGGCGGGGCTCAGCGTGATCATCGACATTGTGCCGAACCACTTGGGCATTGCCCATCCAATCCAGAATCCAGCCTGGTGGGACGTCCTGCGACTCGGGAAGGATTCCCGGTATGCCTCATGGTTCGACATTGACTGGAGCAGAGGCCGAATCGTCGTCCCCGTACTCGGTGATGATGCACGGCTGGCCGTTGTGGATGGCGAGTTGCGCTACTTCGAGCACCGTTTCCCGCTCGCCCCAGGGAGTTGGTCCGAGGGCGACGATGTCGCTGCCGTGCATGACCGACAGCACTATCAGCTGGTCCACCACTCCCGTGGCAACAGCGACATCAACTACCGCAGATTCTTCGCCATCACCACACTCGCCGGCGTACGCGTTGAAGATCCCGAGGTTTTCTCGGCAACTCACGCTCTCATTCGAGACTTGTGCAAGACAGGGGTGACAGGGCTGCGCATCGACCATCCCGACGGCTTGCGCGACCCGCTCGGCTATTTGCACCAGCTGCGATCCTTCGCATCCCAGCAGTGGATCACCGTTGAGAAGATCCTCGAGGCGGGTGAGGAGCTGCCGAGGACGTGGCCGGTAGCCGGTACCACCGGATACGACGCAATGCGCGAGGTGAATGGAGTCTTCATCGACCATGATCATGAGGTAGATTCCACCGCCCTCTATCAGCGGCTGACCGGGGATCGGCGGACCATCGCTGATCACATCGAGGCCGGCAAGCGTCTGGCGGTGCAAACCCTGTTACCCGCCGAGGTGCGGCGGATGGCGGCGTTGGCTCCGGAGATCCCGGACGCGGGTCCGGCTCTTGCTGAGGTGGCGATCGCCTTCCAGGTCTACCGCTGCTACCTGCCGGAGGGCGTTGCTGATCTTGATCATGCCCTAGCGACAGCCGCCGAGCGACGACCCGACCTTGCCAGCGCGATCGATCAACTCGATCCCCGCCTTCATGATCATCATGACGACCTGGCGCTACGCATGCAGCAGCTGAGCGGCGCAGCGATGGCCAAGGGTGTTGAGGACACGGCGTATTACCGGTACTCGCGCTTCATCGCGCTCAACGAGGTGGGCGGCGACCCGGGCCACTTCGGCATCTCGCTGCAGGAGTTTCACGCACTGCAAGTGTCGAGACAGAGCCATCAGCCCGCCTCCATGACCAGCCTGTCGACCCACGACACCAAGCGCGGGGAAGATGTACGCGCCCGGCTGGCGGTGCTGTCGGAAATCCCCGAGGTGTGGGCGGGCTTCGCCGAGCCGTTCTTGAGCAGCACTACGATCCCGAACCGCCTCTTCGGGTACTTCCTTGCCCAAACGCTGATCGGCACCGGGCCGATCGAGCCTGCCCGCATGCACGCGTACGCCGAAAAGGCGATGCGTGAGGCAAGCGAGGACACAACCTGGACTTCGCCGAATCCCTCGTTCGAAGCGGCGGTCCATGCGGCCGTTGACGCCGCGTATGACGATCCGCGGCTACGCGCTTCGTGGGACCAACTCGACCAGCTCATTACAGCTCCCGGCTGGTCCAACTCGCTTGGTCAAAAGCTCATTCAGCTGACCATGCCGGGTATTCCGGACGTATACCAGGGCACTGAGCTCTGGGAAGACTCCCTGGTCGATCCAGACAACCGGCGACCGGTTGACTTCGCCGAGCGCATGCGGCTGCTCGAGGTGCTAGCCAAGCATCCGCCAGGCATCGACGAAACCGGCGCGGCGAAACTCTGGGTCACCCGACAGGCGCTTCGACTGCGTCGCAGCCGGCCCGAATACTTCAGCGGCTACCGGGCCATCGAAGCCAGCGGTCCGGCGCAGAGCCACCTGATCGGCTTTGATCGCGGCGGCGCCATCACACTGGCGACTCGACACCCCGCCGGCCTCGCTGCCGCCGGCGGCTGGCGTCACACCACCGTAGAGATGTCGGCGCCACACGTCGACATGCTGACTGGCCGCCGATGGCTCGGCACGCTAGCAGTAGCAGACGTGCTGGCCTCATACCCGGTTGCATTGCTTGCGCCCGCGCAGTGATCGGCATCGACTCCGCCCATTGCGCGGCGAAAAGCTAACCCCGAGCTTCTGATGAAGCCCGGGGTAGCTCTGATCAAGGCTGCGAAGGCTGCGACGACTACTTGATGATCTTGGTCACGCGTCCGGCACCGACCGTACGGCCGCCCTCGCGGATGGCGAACTTCAGCTCCTCCTCCATGGCGATCGGCTGGATGAGCTGGACAGACATGTCGGTGTTGTCACCGGGCATCACCATGTCGGTGCCCTCCGGAAGGTTCACAACACCAGTCACGTCAGTGGTACGGAAGTAGAACTGCGGACGGTAGTTGTTGAAGAACGGCGTGTGGCGGCCGCCCTCCTCCTTGGAGAGGATGTAGACCCGAGCCTCGAAGTCGGTATGCGGAGTCGTCGTGCCGGGCTTGATCACGACCATGCCGCGCTCGACATCCTCACGCTTGGTACCGCGCAGCA
>JAJTCL010000069.1 GCA_021323255.1 Propionibacteriaceae bacterium
CGATCACGTCAAAGTCGTACCGCTGGTCGTTCATGTCATTGGCGTGCATTGCTGCTGGCTCCTTGCCGTTCGCGATCTGTGGTGATCACCACTCTGCGCGGCGCAGCGGGGGTACGGATCCGTACCGACTACGGAGTTGACCGGGCGTGCCAGTCGCGGAGCTCAGTACGGCTCCCGACTCCGGCCTTGGCTAGCAGGTTGGCCACATGCGTCTCGACCGTACGGACCGAGAGGAACAGCTGCTCAGCGACTTCGGCATTGCTGCGACCGGCGGTGACTGCAGTCAGCACGTCCAGCTCCCGACTGGTGATTCCCAAGGTGCGGAGCGCCGGCGGCACGGTTGAGTCGCCCCGACCCCGCCGCGTGGGCGCGCCCGCACGGCGTAACAGATCGCGGCAGTACCGAGCCAGCTTGTCGTTTCCAGCAGCCTCGAACGTGGTCAGATCAGCGCGGAGTTGCGGTACCGGGTCGTCCCAGCCGTCCGCCACAGCGCACTCCAGTGTGAACAGCCGCAGGAACCGGTGCCACCACGGCACCGGAGTCAGGGCCTCCTCTCCCTTTGCGTAGGCCTGCTCAGCTCCGGCTCGGTCGCCCTGCCGACCGGCAGCCACGGCGTCGGCGTAGTGCAGAGCACCCGCGTTCGCGCGGCGCTGGGACACCCCCGATTGCCGCAATTTCGAGCGCGCTTCGTCGTCTCGATCACCGATTACGGTACGCATCAAGACCCAAAAGCCGAAAGGGTGCAGCGGCGGAACCGAGCCATGATCCAGCAGCGGCTCCACGCCGACATCGAGGTGCCAGACCGCAGCGCGCAGATCATGATCGACTGCCGCCACGATGGCCCACAGCATCTCCACCTGGGCCCGGAATTCCGGCAAGAGCTCGGATTCGGAGGGGAAGCCCTCGAGGTCAGCGGCTACTGCTGCTCGGTCGCCAGCCACTGCGCGAGCGGTCGTCCGGAACAACTGGCCATTGATCACGAACAGCGGAAGCTGCAACAACCGCCCGCGTTCAGCGAGGAACACCGATGCCTCCTGGACGGCGCCTGGGCCCTCTACCACCATCCCGTGATCAGCTAGCAACAGCTCAGCGCTGGTGGCCTTGACCAGCAAGCCGAGGTCGGTGGCCAGGTCACGGGCCTCGAGCAATGTCGGCGACCTCTCGTCGTGCATCAGCTCGACGGTGCCGCAACCGAGCAGGGCCTCCACCCGCCAAGGCTTCAGTCCATGCTCGGCGGCAAGCTCTGCGGCACGTCGGAACAGCTGACCGGCCCGGTCGCCGTCACTCAGCCGCACGATCCTGGCCTGCACGATCAAGGCTTCGCAGCCGACCTCCGCGTCGGCGGTTTGCTCGGCAAGCTCGACGGCTCGGGCCGCGAACTCGGCGGCGGCCTCGATGCGACCCGCGCCGTGAGAGGAGTCGGCCAGCAAGATCAGCGAACGTGGGTCGTTCGGCCGACGTGCCCGGGCCACGTACGCGTTAGCGTCGTCCCAGCGGCGGAGCAAAATCGCAGTCCGCGCCAGCCGTAAGCAGAGCTCGGCATGATCGTCTCCAGTGGCGCCGTCGAGGGCGGCCACTCCGATCTGAAGGGCCTGGTCCAGCCGCCCGGTGAGGGCGAGGAGCTCGACCCTCTCGCTGGCCAGGGCAGTGGGAAAGCGCGCGGTCGCCGCTACCTGATCGAGAATCGATTCGGCGCTGCGCAGCGCCCCCGCGGCCAGCTCTCGCTTGGCAATTCGTAACAGCAAAGCGGCGCCATCGTCGAAGTCCGCGGCCTCGACCAGCAGCTCGGCTGCCGGCAACTCCTGGTCCGGTCCACCGCGATCCAACAGAACCCTGGCCGCCCGTCGACTCAGCACCGAGCGTTCGGGCGGCAACAGACCGGCCCAGATCGCTTCACGGGTGAGCGCGTGTCGCCAGGTGAGGAGGGATCCGTCGATGATCAAGAGTTCGGCGCGCACGGCTCGGCGGAGGGAGTTCACCGCCTGACCGCCGTCCAATCCCGCGATCGCGGGGACGAGATCCCAGTCCGGCTGCACGCCCAAAGTCGCAGCCGCGGACAGGACCCGACGTCCGGGTTCATCCAGGGAGTCCAAACGAGATTCCACGACCGCAGCGAAACTGGCCGGGACGGACCAGGGTCCTGCGCCGCGATCGGCGCTGTTGGAGGGCACAGACGTCAGCAGCTCATCCACCAGCAGCGGCAAGCCCTCCGACCTGCGACGAATCAGCTCGCGCTCGGCTTCGTCGAGCGACCGTCCACTCAGCTCGATCATCTCGTCGACCTCCCTCGGCTCGAGCCGGCCCAGCTTGATCACCGACGAGGCCGTTCCGATCAGGCGCTGCAAAGCCGGAGACGACGGGTGTTCGCGCGCTGTCGCCGCGATCAGCAGCGGAGCAGCCGCCACGGCGCCGCTCAGATAGTCGAGCAGCGCCAAGGTTTCGGCGTCAGCCCAATGCAGGTCTTCCAAAAGCAGCACGCAGCCATCTGGGTCTAGCGCCGTCAATAGCCGCAGCAGCCCTTCGCCCAGCACCAGGATGGGGTCGACGCTGGTCTCCGGAACCGATGGCGTCCCCCAGTCGGGCAGCAGTCGCCCCAGCGCGGTCCGGTAGGGACCCAGCTCGGGAGCATCGGGCAGCGTGCCCGCTCGCAGTGACGGCATCATGGCCTCGGCCAGCGGGCGGAACGTGCCGGCTCCGTCAACGGCACGACCGCTCAGCACGGTGAGGTCTGCTTCGCGGGCGTAGGAGGACAACGTGTTGAGCAACATCGACTTGCCAACCCCAGGCTCGCCGATGATCATGAGGAACTGGCCGTGGCCGGAGCGCGCCTGATCCAGAAGACCACGCAACAGCACCTGCTCCGACGCGCGACCGATCATCTGCTTGCGCATGCTCCTGCCTCCGGAAACCCCTTCCTCACCTGAAACTATCGTCGTACTGCGCCTCTCCAAATCCGCGCGATCACAGTCAGGCAGTACGAGCGGCGGTGCATGCGGCGTATTTGCGCCGTGTCGGGCGAGTAGCTGGGCGTTTCAGGCGCCGGGGGCTGGGTCGACTAGGAGTGAGTCCAATCCTCGCCGTACGCCGGCAACGTCCCCCACCTTCCGGATAGCAAGAAGTGTGCCGTCCACGTACGGATCCGGGCTTTCGCCCGGATCATGGCGCATCACCAGCCGCTCCCCGACGCCACCGAAGACGATCTCAGTAGTCACCACGAAGCCGGGCAGCCGCACCGAATGGATTCGGCTGCCCTGCACCTCGGCGCCCCGCGCCTCCACCGGGCCAGCCAATTGTGACAGCGGCACCGCCGACTGCGGGATGCGGACCTCGGCCAGGGTCTCAGCGAGCTCTCGCGAGGTGCCGCTGGGCACATCCGGCTTGTCGGCGCTGGCGTAGTCGAGAATCTCCCATCGCTGCAGATGCTGGGCGGCCAGCACAGCGGCCCGCTTCAGGATCGCGGCCATGATCGAGAAGTTGCCCGCGGCAACCACACCCACACCCCGGTCGCGGGCGAGACGGTCGAGCTCGACATAGTCATCGGCAGTGAGCCCGCTGGAGCCGATGACGACGTGCGCGCCCGCGCGTACCGCGGCCAACACGTTCTGCTTGACTGCCGCCGCGCTGGTGTAATCAACGAGCACATCGACCTCCGCAGACCGTAACGCCTCCGACACCGAGGCGTAGATGGACCCGTCGCTGCGAGACGCAGTCGCCTTGGCCAGCGGCCGCCCCGCCGCGGACCGGGACACCCCACAGGTCAAGCTGATGTCATCCGCCGCGTCGATCGCGACCACGATCGGCGGAGCTGTCCAGCCGGTGACGCCAGCAAAGCAAACCCTGATCATGACTCGACCCTAATGTTGGGAGTCGGGTCCGACGCTTCCAAGGGCTGCCTCCACCGGATGGTTGGATGCGAGCTAAAGGTAGTTGCGACCCGACTCCACCCAGGTATGCATGATCCGGAACGCATTGGCGAAGATCGTCAGTACCGGATTCACCCCGCCGTTCGTCACGTGGAACGAACCGTCGATCACTCGCAAGTTCGGATGCCCCAGACCCAGCCGCAGGGATCGGTGACCGAGGTCGCCGGGTCGTACCCATCCAGCAGGTTCCGGCCTGGTGCTGGCCGCTGCTCGGCACCACGTTCTCCGGGTGGGAAGCGTAGGCGATCGCCGTGGTGGCACCGGCCGCCCGCAACCAGTCGGCAGCGCGCTCCCCCAGCAGCTGCTGCACCGAGAGGTCGTTGGGGTGCAGCCGACCGCTGAGCCGGGCGACCGCGATGCCCAGGCTGTCGGTCACCGAGGGTCGAGCCGTACGCGGGAGTCGGCCGAGGTCACCTCCTGCACAGCCTGACCACTCGCTGTGTCTCGGCAGCAGGCGGCGCAGCCCCCGCTTGGCCGCCAGCCCGTGCGGCCCGATCAGACCCGCCTGGCGGAGATAGAAACCAGACGTTGTCGGGGTCGTCGAGCAGACTCTCGATGACGGCTAGGCGTGCGTCGGCATCCAGGTCGCCGAATCGCCCGCCGGACCGGCGGTCGAGCAGGTCCAGCACCACGAGCACCCGATCGGCCCAATCCGGGCGCTCGGTGCCGTCGACCTGGCTCCAGAATTGCAGCCCACCGGCATGGGAGGCCCACGGGAAGTCGTCGGCCGGCACCACGGCGTCGATCGCAATCCTCAGCCGCTCTGCCTCGGCCTGCAGCGCGTCCATCAGATACGTCCTTGCAGTCGTTTGAGGCTCGGGAAGTCGATCAACATAAGCCTGTCGCGTAGCGTCGCCTGGGCTGGGAGCAGGTGCTGCTGCTCGTGACGGGCTCCCGCCGAGCGTTGGGCTCGCGACCTTGATCGCCCTGGCGGCCACGGTCACGCCAGCGGAGGGCTGGCCGCCGCGGCTGATGTTCCTCACCTACACAGCGTGGACAGTCGCCATTGCGATCAAATCAGTCGGGTTGTCTCGACATCGAGAGCCTGACCTCAGCGACGACATGATCATCAGCAGGTTTCGCCCACGCATCGGATCAAGATCAGGCACTCCGCGTCAGCAACTTGGACGCCGCATCAGCTGCAGATGAGGCACAGTCCAAGCAACTGATGCGGAGTGGAGTCCACCCGGAGCGGGACATACATCCAGCGCGGTAATGCGACGTCTCGGTAACAGCCACAAATCAACTGAGAGTCAACGGAAGTTCGGCATGACCTCATCCGCAAGCAGCCGCAGCTGTTCGTCGACAGTGGCCGCACCTTCGACCGTTTGCCCTGTAAAGGCCTTCACCAACGAGGCGTCTGTAATAGCGGCAATGACATGGTTGACGCCGGTTCCCTCGAGCTCAGACTTGATCTTGCTCGTGACTTCCTCGGGCGTGCCAGCGATCGACAACTTGTCCGCCAGCTCTGGACTGGTGAGCTCAATGCTCTTGGCCAGCTGCCCTTCATTCATGGCTTCGACGATCGGAGTCAGCTCCGCCGGGTCGACCCCATTACGTTCGAGTAACTCATGCGGCATGGATGAGGCATAGATCCCGACCATGGAGCGAGCTGCCTGCTTCGCTGCCGCCGAGTCCCGCCCGATCGCCGTACAAACCCAAGCCGCGAAGTCAAGATCATCTGGGTTCTTTCCAGCCCTCTTGGCACCGGCGCTGAAGTGTTCGAATCCGTACTCATAGGCCCGTCGCGAGTAGCCCAGTGCGTGGTGGCAACCGTCGGAGAACTCACCCGCGACCTCGAAGGACTTCGGGCCCCGCATGGACCCGATCTTGACTGGCAAGTGCTCCTGGACCGGCCGAGCGAAAGTGAACAGCCCGTGGTACTTGAAAAACTCGCCATCGAACGTAATGGCACCGTCGTCGAGCAGTGTCCGGAGGACCTGGACGCCCTCCTTGACCCGGGAAAGCGGCTTGGTTCGTGCCCAGTCGATGTCGTACTGGGCCAGCAGGCCGAAGTTGCCTGATCCGAGGACCACCTCTGCGCGACCGTCGGTGAGCTCGTCGAGAGTCGCCGCCGCCTGGGCAATGAGCGTTGGCTCCCGCAGTACCACCCCAGAGAGGCTTGGCCCGAAGCGGATGTTCGTGGTGTCCTTTGCAGCGGCTGCGAAGAGCAGCCATAGATCCTTGTGCCATGTCTCGTCAGCGGCGTAGCAACCGTAGAAACCCAACTCGTCGGCGAGTTTGATGGCCCGCAATGACTCTTCGAGTGGGTAGTCCGGAAGCATCACGTAACTGAACTTCATGTTGCCCTCCCTCTGTGATCACACCGTCCGGACACGGCGGACTACGCCGCGGAGGGGTGTGTCTCCATCAGACCATCTCAGTGGCAGACAGTCCATATAGCAGGCAATTCCGATGCCCTGTCGTTTCATTGACGGTCCGTACGGCCCCGAAATATGGTGCAAAGCAGGTCCAGGTGGAGCGCCGCAACAGCGCCCCCTTTCAAACACAAGGGGTGAGCAGTGACCTTCGATGACTCAACAAGCCCTGCTTCCAGAGCGGGTCAGGACGGGCAACTCCAGCGGGAGTTCGTCGAGAGATGGCGGCAGAACGGCTACAACTGCTTCTCATCCGGCCACAAGTTCTGCCGCGAGGTCTGCCCGGTGACCCAGGTGACGCGAAATGAGAACCACACCCCTACCGCCTTCCACGCCAACATCATCGCCATGGACAAGGATCTGCTCGACATCGAAGATGTCGCCGATGACTACGTCCACTGCACCCAGTGCGGCGCGTGCGAGATCCGGTGCCCGAACACCTTGTTCGTTGGTGACTTCTATCAGGCGCGGACCGAAACGGTGAAGGTGGTACGGGCCGCGCGGGCACTGATGGTCGACAAGGGGTTGGACCGGGACGGGTGGAAGCTCTGGAACCGACTGACGAACGATCTCAAGAACGAGCCCGTGCTCGGCACCGGGGACGGCCAGCCAAACGGCCAAGATCATGTCCGTGATTGGGCAGAAGGGCTGCAGATCCCGATCGGCGGCGAGACGATCATGTTCGTCGACTGCGAGGCCGCGTTCTACCGCACGTCGAACACACGTGCCACTGCCCAGGTGCTGCAGCAGGCGGGCGTCGAGTTCGGCCTGATGAACGAGCAGTGGTGCTGCGGTGGTCCAGCTGCCGAGATGGGCTACGTCGAGCAGTCCCGGGCCTTCGCCGAGCACAACCTCGCGGACTGGCGCGCCTCCGGGGTCAAGCGAGTCATTGCCATCGAGCCGCACGACTACATCCACTTCACCGAGGACTATCCGGCGTACTTCGGAATGGACTTCGACATCGAGGTGGTGCAGATCATCGAGCTGGTAGCCGAGCTGATCAAGAACGGCCAGCTCAAGCTCGAGAGGCCGATCAACAAGACCGTGACCTATCACGATCCTTGCCGGCTCAACAAGCGCAAAGGGATCCACGAGGCACCGCGCTTCATCCTGAACTCGATCCCGGGTTTGATCTTCAAGGATGTTGATCATGTCACTCAGTGGTCGTACTGCTCCGGTGGCGGTGGCGGACTCCCCATTGAGAAGCCTGAGATCACCGAAGCGATCAGCGACGTGCGCGTAGCCAGGGCCAAGGAGCTCGACGTCGACATGCTGGTCAGTGCATGTGTCTGGTCGGAGCGTCCACTTGCGACAGCGGGACACAAAGCCGGGATCGAAGTCGCCGACATCATCGAGCTGGTTGCCGAGTCCGCAGGAATCGAGGTCGGCGGCCGCCGGGGAGCGTCAGATCTGGAGGCTGCCCGATGACCACCGCTCCCGTGATGACCGTCGACGCCGCCATTGTCGCCGAGCTCGAGGCGATCATGAATGAGCCCGGATCCGTGCTGACCGGCGTTTCCAGCCGGGCCAATCGCGCACGGGTGCCTGCGCCCTTCCCGCTGCACAGATGGGCGGAGCACATGCCGGCCGTCGTCGTACTGCCGAGAACCGCCGAGCAGGTTTCGGAGATCATCAAGCTGGCCAACCGGGTAAAGATCCCCGTCGTTCCGCGCGCCGGCGGGACCGGCCTCAACGACGGAGCGGTCCCGCTGCGCGGTGGGATCATGGTTGACGTCAAGCGGATGAACCAGATCCATGAGGTCGACCTAGCCGATCGAACTGTCACGGTCGGCCCCGGCATCAACATGCTGAAACTCAACGAGGAGCTCAAGAAATACGGCGTCTTCTACCCAGACACGCCAGCCTCGTACCCGTGCTCCCTAGTGGGTGGGCGTATCGCCTGTAGCGGTTGGTCGTTGTTGGGCTCCCGTTTCGGGCATACCCGTGACCTGGTTGTGTCCTTCGAAATCGTGCTACCCACCGGAGAGATCATCCGGGTTGGAGATGGCGGCGGGAAGAAGGTCCGCAAGTCCTCGACGGGCTATCACCTCAAGCACTTGTTCATGGGCCATCAAGGCACGCTGGGCATCGTCACCGAAGCGACGCTGGAGCTGGTACCCAGGCCAGAGGCGGAGTTCGCGGCCTTCTTCGCGTTCGACGACTTCGGAAATGCTCATCGCACCGTGTACGGAATTGTCACCTCGGGTATCGCCACTCTGGCCGGCACCGTGCTCTTCGACGAGAAGAAGATCGAGTACCTGCGACGCGACGATGAGGCCTTCATTCCGATGCCGCCGTGGGTGAACTCCATCGTGGCGACCGCCCTGTATGGAACGAAGCCGGAGGTGCGGGAGGCGTCGAAGCTGCTGATGGACCTCGGGAGGAAGGAAGGGGGGCGTTACACCGGCGACGAGATGGCGGTCGGTGACTGGGCGTCCCGACACGACCGCTACGCCAACCCGCTGCACGGACGCCTCAAGGACGGCACCGTCGCTCCGATGTCCTGGCACTGCGAGGACGCGTCACTGAACTGGACCGTTATTCCGAAGGTGCGCGAGGAGTGGACAGCGATCGCCGACAGATACATCGACAAGTTCGGCATCTTCGACAACTGGGGTATCTACTGCTACACCAACGCGGCGTACAAGCCCTGGGGTGACTACCTCGCCGAGATTGACATCGGGATTTGGGAGGAGAAGCTCGACGACGAATCCTGGGCCGGCTGGGTCGACTTCAAGTCCGAGATCGCGAAGGTGTCACTGAAGTACGGCGGCTCGATCACCGCCTGCCACGGCAGTACCAGAGCCGGCGACGCTGAGCTGGTCTCCGAAGAGATGGGCGGCGGCTGGGACGTGATGCTCAAGATCAAACGGACACTCGATCCCAACAACATCATGAATCCCGGCAAGCAAATGCTGGACCAGGCGTACGAGAGCTGAGGGCCAAGCCATGCGACGGTTCGTCTACATGCAGCAATACGTCCGCCCGGAAGCGACCCGGGTGTCCGACGGTGTGGTCATCCGGCTGAAGCACTACGAGGTTGACCCGGAGCTGATGGGTCAGCAGTTCGACCAGCAGGACATGCCAGCGTGGGACACGCTGCGGATCGTCGATGATCGGAACGACCATCTGAACTGGATGCACGAGCACTTTGCCGACGAGACGCTGGTCGCGGGCCAGGAGGCCGAACTGGACCTCGGGGCTGGTCAGCCGAGCGGCGAGCCGTACCCGACGCTGTCAGAGGTCTCGGCGCGGCACCCAAAGCCGATCCTCCCCTACTGACACGTTCCCCCCGCTGGCTCAGCTCGGGGTGAGAACGACCTTGCCGATGTTGCGACGTTCGGCGAGGAATCGGTGAGCTTCGCCAGCGCGCTCGAACGGAAAGGCCTTCGCAATGACCGGCGCCAGCCGGCCAGCTCCCAGATCTGTGAGCAGCGGTCTTGTGATCCTGTCCATGCCACCTTCCCGCCGCCACCAGCTCAGCAGGTTGAGACCGAAAACACCACGGTTCTGATTCAACATCCGGCCGGTGTGCCACCAGGGCATGGTCGAGGTCGGTAATCGCAGCAGGCTCGTCACGGCGGTGCGTAGGTTGCGGCCGTTTTCGTTCAGGGCCTCCGACAGGCCGTACATGATCAACCGGCCGCCTGGACGGAGGATCCGGTAGTCCTTGCGGAACGACGTCGGGCCGAGGGCGTCCATCACGATGTCGACGCCCTCGCCGTCGGTGAGCCGGCGGACTTCGGCCTTGAAATCCTGGCTGCGGTAGTCGATGGCATGGTGCACACCCTGAGCTTTGATGGCTTGGTGCTTGGTCGCCGATGCGGTGCCGAAGATCTCAGCGTCGGCGTTGCGGGCTATCTGGATCGCGGCAGTCCCGACACCACCGGCGGCTGAATGGATCAATACCCTGTTCTGCGCGCGGAGGCCGCCCATGATGATCAGCCCGGCGTACGCCGTGGCGTAATTTACGCAGAACGCCGCGCCTTCCTCGAAGCTGAGATTGTCCGGCATCGGCATGACATCTCTGGCGTGAGCGGTGGCTAGCTCGGCCTGACCCCCGAAGTGGGTCCCGGCCATCACCCGCTGCCCGATCGCCAACCCGCTGACATCCGCGCCGATGGTGTCCACTTCGCCGGCCACCTCATAGCCCAGAGAACCTCCGGACCGCCGGTCCGGGTCAAGACCACCGCCTTCATGGCCTAAAGCTACGCTCGGCTCCGCCGCCAGGGATCAGCCGCCGATCGAGACATCATCTGACACTTCCGGAACTGATGAGTCTTGCGCGGAGTGACATCCATCAAATAGGGATCAGCGTTCGGCAGCCCACGTTTCCG
>JAJTCL010000428.1 GCA_021323255.1 Propionibacteriaceae bacterium
ACGCTGCATGTGACGACGCGGGTCGAGGATGGCGACGTCGTGATCGACATTGGGGACACCGGCCCGGGCATGCCGCCGGAGGTGGCGGCTCGCGCGTTCGAGCCGTTCTTCACGACCAAGGATGTCGGTCAGGGAACCGGCCTCGGGCTTGACATTGCGCGCCGCATCGTCGTGGAACGCCATGGTGGAACTATCACGGTCGATTCACGGCCAGGAGGGACCACGCTGCGGGTCCGGCTGCCGATTCGTCCCAAGAACCAAGGCTGAATGGTTGCGGCCGCCATGTGCTGCCTGGGGCCGTTGGTACGGGTATTCACCTCTTTCGGGTGATGCCCAGCCCGGCTACCCATGGCACGCTTCGGGCATATGAGCGCGTCAGGCGAGAGGTGGTATCGGTGAACGCGGTTGTGTGGCTTCCATTGATCTTGTATCTCGTCGAACTGACGATCAAAATCGTGGCGATCGGTACAGTGCCCAGCAATCGCCGACCGTCCTCCTCCATTGCATGGCTACTTCTCATTGTGGTGACGCCGATTCTCGGCTTGGCGCTCTTTCTGTTGATCGGCAGCCCATTTGTCCGGGGTCGACGAGCCAAGATCCAGGCTGAGGCGAACCAGGTCATCAGCGAACGTACCGCCGAGATTCCTGACATGCCGCCAGGTGCTGACATTCCGGTCGGGGTGGACAGCTTGATTCGGCTGAACCGGCGTTTGAGCTACTTGCCGTGCGTTACCGGTGTCAGCCATGGATTGTTCGGCGACTCCGACGCCTGCCTGAAAGAGATGGCTGAGGCGGTCAATGAGGCTGAGTCAAAGGTCTACGTCGAATACTTCATTACCGCATGGGACGACACCACCGACATTTTCATGACGGCGCTAGCTGATGCCGTGAAGCGCGGCGTTCGGGTGATGTTGCTCTACGACGACGTCGCCTCTCGCCGCTATCCGGGGTTCAAGCAGATGAACTCACGGCTCACCGCAGCCGGGATCGAGTGGCACGAGATGATGCCGATCAAGCCCTTCAAGGGCAAATGGCGCCGTCCGGATCTCCGCAATCATCGCAAGCTCCTCGTGGTGGACAGCAAGGTGGCGTTCATGGGCTCGCAGAACATGATCGACTCCAGCTACCTGTCGCCCAAGAACATCAAGATCGGCAGGCGTTGGCAAGATCTCAACATCAAGATCAGCGGCGAAATCGTCATGGAGTTGGAAGCGGTCTTCGCCATGGATTGGTACACCGAGACCGGCGAGCGGCTGGGCGCTGAGATCAGGCCCGTCGATGATCCCGACGGAGACCAGGTCCCGATGCAGCTGCTGCCGTCAGGACCAGGCTATTTGACGATGCCGAACCTGCGACTCTTCAGCGGACTGGTGCAGCGCGCCCAGCAGAATCTGTCCCTGACCAGCCCCTATTTCGTGCCTGATGACTCCTTGCTGGAGGCGATCACTACGGCTGCCTACCGCGGCGTCGCCGTTGAATTGTTCGTATCCGAGCAGGCCGACCAGTTCGTGGTCCAGAACGCGCAGGCCTCCTACTACGGCGTCCTGCTGGAGGCAGGCGTGCGGATCTTCCTCTATCCCAAGCCGATTGTGTTGCACGCCAAGCACTTCACCGTCGACAACATGGTCGGCATCATCGGCTCCAGCAACATGGACTATCGCTCTTTCGGGCTTGATTACGAGATCACGCTGATGTCGACCGGCAAGGAGTTTGTTGCCGACCTGCAGGCGATCGCCGATGGGTATCGAGCGGTTTGCCGCGAGTTGACGCTTGACGAGTGGCAACAGCGATCCAGGGGCCAGCGGTATGTGGAGAACGTGATGCGGCTGGTTTCGGCACTGCAGTAACCACGGTGACATCCTTCAAGCGCAGGTTGGTGCGCATCGGCAATCGGCTGAGCGTCTGGATGTATCGAGCATCCGACGGTCGGCTCCTGAACACCAACAAGGCCAAGGTCTTGATGATCACAACCCCCGGTCGCCGAACGGGCGTGCTGCACTCCACCTGTGTGCGCTACCTCAAAGCACCCGAGGGCTACCTCGTCTGGGGAACCGCGTCCGGCGCACCACGTGACCCGGACTGGTTTCGCAACTTGCGGAAAGTGACGGTTGCCGACGTACAGATTGGAGCCACAACCATCCAGGCGCGGCCTCGCGAGCTCCTTGCCGAGGAGCGGGAAACAGCCTGGAACAACACCGTGCTTGCTCAAGCTCCTGAGGTAGCGAAATACGCCCAGAAAGCCAGACGGACGATTCCGGTGGCCCTCCTCGAGCCAACCGACGGTCCGCCAGAGCAACCTCAGAATTGACTAGGGCATAGCCATACTCAATACTCCAGGCATGGCAGAACCTAACGCGCCGTCGCACGGCCGAGTTGAGTATCTGCAGCTTCCAGCGCTTGATCTTGAGCGTTCGGCTGCCTTCTACGCCGGCGTATTCGGATGGTCGATCGACCCGAGCAGCGGGAGCTTTGAAGCACCCGGAATCATCGGCCAGTTGATCACCGACGCAGCGCCACTGGTGGGCCGGTGCTGTGGATCTCAGCCGACAGCCTGTACCGGGTACTTGGACGCGTCGAGGCCAACGGCGGCAAGGTGCGTGGCCGTCCGCAACTCGACGGGGGTGAGCGGTGGCTCGCCGAGATCGACGACCCCGCCGGCAACCGCCTCGGCATTGTGGTGCCGGTTGGTCGAGCTCAATCCCAGACCATGATCGCGGTGCGCGACGTCGAGGCGTCAAGCCGGTGGTACCAACAGCTGCTCGGTCTCCGCAGTGATCATGGGGGCGCTGAGTACGAGCGGCTGCTCGCTGGCAGCACA